>CAZYNG010000083.1:0-4731 GCA_964648615.1 uncultured Dehalococcoidales bacterium
TGCTATAATCTCGATGAAAACAGCGGAACAGGCGAAGCCTGAGTTCGTATGTACCGCTGTTAAGTGAAATTGCCCTTCGGCCGACTGAAAAATGAGTAAGCTAGAGGTACCTAAAAGGGTCACGTCCCTGGTTTTTGAACCTGAGGAAATCGGTGGAATGGTGATCAAAAATAGGCTAGTTAGATCCGCCACCTATGAGGGTATGGCTTCTGAAGATGCCAGCGTTACGGGCGAACTCGTGGAATTATACAAGACTTTGGCTGAAGGGGGGGTCGGATTAATAATCACTGGATATGCCTATGTGCAACCAAGTGGTAAGCCTCTTCCTCGCCAGACGGGAATAGACAGAGACGATTTAATTCCAGGATGGAGAAAAATCGCAGAGACAGTACATGAACATGGCGATGGTTGCAAAGTTGCGATACAGCTGGTCCATTGTGGTCGTCAATCCTTTTTCTTAGAAAAGACCGTAGCTCCTTCTGCCGTTCTTGACCCCTTCAGTAGTAATATGCCACGAGAAATGACGATTGAAGAAATCGAAGAAACCATAGAGGCTTTTGCCGAAGCAGCGAGGAGGGCGAAGGAAGCAGGCTTTGACGCTGTTCAACTCCACGCTGCCCATGGATACCTCTTGAGCCAGTTCCTGTCCCCTCACACAAACAGAAGAACAGACGAATACGGAGGCAGCACAGAAAACAGGGGCAAAATTGTTGAAGACATTTACAAAAGGACTGTGGAAAAAGCAGGAAAGGATTTTCCCATTTTGATAAAGATGAATGTCGACGATTTTTTGGAAGGCGGAATAGACCTTGACGAATCCAGGAAGATCGCAGAAAGGCTTTCAAAAATGGGATTCGCGGCCATTGAAACCAGCGGAGGCATGGATGAAACCGCGATGCGTGACAAAGAAGAACTTGGTTGGACACCTGTCTATCCCCCGTTTTGCCGAACTAACATCAGGTCTAAAGATAAGGAAGCCTACCATTTACCATACGCTAGAGAAATCAAGAAAGTGATCGACGTGCCATTGATTCTGGTGGGTGGAATAAAGTCTCTTGACGTGATTGAAAAAATACTGGCGGAAGGAAGCGCAGACTTCGCTGCCCTATCTCGACCCTTAATTCGGGAACCAGACCTTCCAAATAGATGGCTGAAGGGAACAGGAGGACTAACCGCCGACTGTATCTCATGTAACGGCTGTGTTGGCAGCCTGGTGGAGGGTGGCGTCAGGTGTATCCAGAAGGAAATAACTGAACAAGAATCTGCGAGTTAAAATAAAAATTAACGCCCGAAACGAGATTTCGAGATACACAGATTCAGGAAAAATAGTGAGGACCACTGCGAGAAGGCAAGCCCCGGAAAGAAGGAGCAAATTGCCCGGAAAAATTGTCAAGATTGAAACGCATCCCTCCAGATGCGTGGGATGCTTGCTCTGTCAGTTAATATGCTCGTTCAGTTATGAAAAAATGTTCAACCCATCCAAAGCCAGGATAGCGATCGAGCGTGGTGATGACGGTTTCAAAATCAGCTTTACCGATGAATGTACCCTTTGCGGTCGTTGTGTCCAGTTCTGCGTTTATAATGCTTTAGAGGCTAAGAGGTAATTGAATGGAAATTGGTGGCTACGCAGGTAATATTCTTTATGTCGACTTGACCAAAAATGAGGTCAAAAAGGAGCCGGTTGCTCCAGAGCTAGCAAAGGCTTTCATCGGAGGACTTGGATTCAGCGTGAAGCTGGCCTACGAGCACATAAAACCGGGGATAGAGCCGCTCTCCCCCGAAAATACCATTATAATCGGTGCCGGTCCCCTTGTCGGAACGATAGCACCAGGGTCATCAAGAATATACGCGGCAGCAAAATTTCCGATAAACAACGCAATCGGCTGGGCAGGCGGCGGGGGGATGACTTTTGGCGGCATGCTGAAGAATGCCGGCTATGATAACGTGGTTATAAAAGGTCGTGCCAGCAGACCCGTTTACCTCAAGATATTTGATGACGATGTCGAGATTTGTGATGCTGGAGAGCTCTGGGGGAAGGGCATCGAAGAGACTTCCGAGCAATTATGGGCTAAATTTAGCTGGCCGGCGGGTATAATCGCCATCGGTCAAGCAGGCGAGAATTCGGTCAGGTTCGCCATGTCCTTTGTGGACAACGCATCAACGCTTGGCAGAGGCGGGTTCGGAGCGGTGATGGGGTCAAAAAACCTGAAGGCGATTATCGTAAAAGGCACAAAGGGAGTAAGAGTTTCACATCCCAGGAAGTTTATGAAACTCGTTGATGGGTTGCTCCAGCGGGTAAGGGGATGGGAACACCTCGATGAATGGCATGAATTTGGATTCTGGCTAGGTCTTCCCCTTCTGCCCAAAGAAATGTTCTACCAATTGAATAAGAGAAGGTTGAGCTGTATCTCCTGCCCCATAGGTGATAAAGATGTGGTGGAAATCAAAAAGGGGAAATTCAAGGGCTTAACAAAAGTGACCACTGCTGCCATCAATTCAGTTGTGCCTCTGTTATTCGGTCTGTCCGTTGAAGACTCTATCAAATGCATTGCTACTATAGATGATTATGGAATGGATATGTTCGAGTTCTTTTCGGTTGTCAGTTTCGTCAACGAGCTATACGGTCACGGAATGATAACCGGGGAATATATGGAATCGAAAATTGCCTTCGATTTAGAATCCCTTGAAAAATGGGCGGGAAAGATAGCGAACAGGGAAGGGTTTGGAGATATCCTGGCAGAGGGGTTGCCGGGAATTATCGACAAATTTGGCAGAGAGTCACAGAAGTTTGCTCCTCCGATGTCAAAAGGACTAAGCGTATATTCAGGTCCCACAGGTCCATTATTCTGGGACAGATTTGGCACGATGGAACTCACCCAACTGGTGAATCCGAGGGGTGCACATGTTGCCGCCGGCGGCTCACCAACCTACTATGCCACAAGACCTCTGGAGAAATTCCCGACACATCTCGACAGGATGGGAGTTCCTGAGAGTGCCGTCGAAAGAATTTTGCCGCAGCCTCACCACTGGCAATGGGGCTTGAAATTTGGGTTGGTCTCCCCGGAGGATAAAGCAGGCCTGAACGTGGGGAGACTGACCAGATATTCGGAGGACTGGCTCAGCGTTTTAGGTTCTTTAGGTGTATGTGCCAGAGCACAGATTAACCGGTTTTATTACGCCAATTTACTGGCGGAGCTCTATTCAGCAGCGACGGGTATCCAGATTGGTAGAGAAGAACTCATGAAGGCTGGGGAGAGAGTCTGGAACTTGCTAAAAGCAGCTAACGTAAGGGAAGGATTTACCAGGAAGGATGATAGCTTTTCTGAAAGATGGCTGGAGGAAAAGTCGCAGTTTGTAGAATATACCGGAAAAGTAAAGATCAGCTCGGAGATAGCTGACAGGTTTCTGGACGATTATTATGAAGAAAGGGGTTGGGATGTGAAAAGAGGCATACCGACAAGGGAGAAGCTGTTAGAACTGGGGTTAGAAGACGCCGCTGAAGAGATGGTGCGGGCTGTATTTTGAATTACGTCGAAATCGCCGACAGGAGTTGTTACGTTGAGGGTGAAAACGGCACCGGATACATTATAATTGAAATTAATCTATCAGGAGGTTCTACACGATGAGTGAATTGAATTTGCGAGAAGCAGACAAACTGGAAGTTACAGTCTTGGTAGACAATTACACTGATGCAATCTTACTCCAGAGCACAGACGTCGTCAAGCGGCCACTGATTCCTCCTCCCACGCTGCTCCTGGCAGAACATGGATTATCATGTCTCCTCAAAGTCTACGCCGGCACAGAGGAACATCTAGTGCTGTTCGACGCGGCTGTGTCAACGACCTGTTTCTTTCACAATGCCGACCTTTTACAGGTAGACTCGAGCAAAGTTGAGTCTGTGGTTCTGAGCCACGGTCATTTCGACCATTTTGGAGCTCTGGTAGAATTTCTAAACAGGGCTACAAAGGGAATACCTCTTGTCCTCCATCCGGACGCTTTTCTTCAGCGCAGGCTCAATATCCCCGGTATCGCACGCGTGGTAGATTTTCCTACATTGGATGAAACAGCCGTAAAGAAGACGGGAACAGCGCTTCACAAAGTCAAGGAGGCTTCCACAGTGGCCTCAGACCTCATCCTGGTTTTGGGAGAAGTGGAGCGAGTAACCGATTTCGAGAAGGGCTTTCCCTGGGTTGAAGCGAAAATAGATGACGAGTGGGTGGTGGACCCTTTTCGTGATGACCAGGGGCTAACGGTCAGGGTGAAGGACAGGGGACTGGTAGTCATTGGTGGATGTTCTCACGCCGGCATCATCAATACGGTCAAACATGCCCAGAAAGTTGCACAAACGGACAAGGTTCATGCAGTGCTGGGTGGGTTTCACCTCACAGGACGGATTTTTGAGCCAATCATCGGGCCAACTATTGAAGAGATGAAGAAGATAGGACCAGATTTCGTTGCGCCCATGCATTGCACCGGGTGGAAAGCTATCACTCAATTTGCCAAGGAGATGCCGGAGCAGTTCATCCTTAATACCGTAGGCACAACCTATGTCTTCCAATAATCCTGATAACCTGCCTAAGTAATCAAGTGAACTACCGAGCCAATACACAAAAAGGTCACAACCTGAGATGGATAATTATCCTGGAGGAACGTGTACCTGGATTTTGAGCTGATTCGTATTCCACAACCATTTTTCAGGCCTACTAGCATCGTTCGAATAGGAGACATTAT
>CAZYNG010000084.1:0-4718 GCA_964648615.1 uncultured Dehalococcoidales bacterium
AATTGCTGGGCTTCAACACCGATGCCCATGGATTTATCACTGCATTACGCAGCGAGGGCAAATTCAGCCCTGAGGGCGTAGAGGCGGTAATTTTAGGTGCTGGTGGAGCTGCCAGGGCGGTCTGTTTTTCCCTGGTGCAGAACAAGGTAAGTTCACTCACTATTATGGATGGGATACTGGATAAGTCCAAAGCCCTGGCCGAGCATATAAATCGCTATGTAACTCGAGCTGGCTTGAAAACCAGAATCGCTGTCTTGCCCTGGCAAAGCGTAAATTCCGCTGATACCTTTGAGCGCTGCCGGTTAATAGTCCATTGCACTACCATAGGAATGAAATATAGCCCTCAGCAAGAGCAATCGCCTCTCTCAGGCGATGTAATTCCCGAAAGTATTCTGGTCTATGACCTGGTATTCAACCCCCGGCTGACACCGTTATTACAGCTAGCCCAGCAAGCAGGAGCGAATATTCTTGGTGGGTTACCTATGTTAGTATATCAGGGGGCGGCTTCCTTTGAGCTATGGACAGGTAAGAAGGCTCCAGTTGACATAATGTTTAATAAAGCTGTGGAAGCCCTTCATGAAATACCGTAGGTAAGATGTTACCAAATATTATATCAAGCTAAGGGGGATATACGATGAGAATTGCTATTGTTGTACCACCGTGGTTTAAAGTCCCACCTGATGGGTATGGAGGTATTGAAGTTCTTGTTAGTCTATGGGCGGATGGACTTACCGATAAGGGTCATCAAGTCACCCTGTTTACCGTAGCAGACTCGGTAACAAAGGCAGATAAATTTACTGTCTTTGATAAGGAGATGAAATCCTATCTGGATGATGCGCCATCGAACTTTCTGAACATAGCAGTTACGCATTCACTGGCGTCGTATATTGAGATATCCCGGGGTGGATACGACATAATACACGACAATACCTGGAAGGAAGGGCTTTGCTCTACCGCATTTATGGATATCCCCGTGGTTCATACCCTGCACAGTGCGTTTGACGAAGGGAACAAGGGATTTTATAGCCTGTTTAAAAATTATCCAGGAATACATTTCGTTACCATAAGCAACTATCAGCAAACTTGCTTCCCGGACCTGAATTATAGTGCCACGGTTTACAACGGAGTAAATTTTCCCAAGTATCCCTTCTCCGAGGAAAAGGAAGACTTTTTCTTCTATATCGGGAGGTTCAATGATGGAAAAGCACCTCACCTGGCATGTGAGGTAGCAGAAAGGCTCGGGCTGAAGCTTGTCCTGGCGGGCAAACTCAATGAAAAAGCCGAGCGCAGCTACTTTGACCAGTATATAAAGCCGCATCTCAGCGATAAGATTAAATTCATCGGCGAAGTTGGACAGTGGAGTAAGGAGAAAATGGAGATGTTTTCCCGGGGGAAAGCGTATCTGTATCCCATACAGTGGGATGAGCCATTTGGAATCACCATGGCCGAGGCAATGGCATGTGGCACCCCGGTGGTGACCTTCAAAAGGGGGGCGGCGCCGGAGGTTGTTGCCCATAACGAGACCGGCTTCGTAGTGGAAACGATGGACGAATTTGTGGATGCGGTAAGGCATGTTAACGAAATTAACCCTCGAAAATGCCGTGAGAGGGTGGAAAAGATGTTCACTGCCGACGCTATGGTGGATGGCTACGAGAAGGTGTATACAGAGGTGCTGGGCGGTAAGTAAAAGCACAGGTGGTAGTCTATGTCTCCAAGACCATTAGCTGAAGATTGGGCTATATTTGAGGACGATATTAGCGGGGAAGAAATACGCTTCCGGGAGACCCTCTTCGCCCTGGGAAATGGCTACATTGGCGTGAGAGGCACTCTGGAGGAGGGTTATCGAGGAGGATATCCAGGCACTTATATCGCCGGCATATACGACCAGGGCAAAGGGAAAGCTGCGGAAATTGTTAACATCCCGAATCCTCTTTGCCTGGAGATATATGTGGATGGCAAAAAGGTGTCTATGGATAAGATGGAGGTTGTTGAGCATCGCAGAGCGCTGGATATGAAGAAAGCGACGCTTTCGAGGCACACTGTCTTTGCCCATGCTGGAAAGAGGTATGAATATGAATCCCTGCGTTTTCTCAGTCTCAGGGATATGCACCTGGCGGTGATGACATTCTGTTTCAGGGCGCTGGATGGCGATGCCGATGTAGTTATTAAACGCACCATAGACGGGACAACGAAGAACGAAATCCAGGCTGTGGGGGAACCAATAAAGCATTATGCTGTTACCCGGACAGCAGATGCAGGAAGCGGTGCGCTATATTTAGAGGCAGGGACCGAGGATTCCGGGATATTGATTGGCATAGCCAGTGCCGGTGATGTGGGGGGTGGGAAGCTCAAGTCTACAACAGGGACGAAATGCTATATCAATGGAGAATCTGTAGTAAGGGAATTCCGGTTCAACGCCCAGAAGGGAGAGAGGTATAGAGTTAACGAGTATATTTCCATATACACCTCCCGTGACCTCGAAGGCGATGTCCGGGCAGCCTGCCTTGATGGAGTGGAATCTGCCCGGGAGCACGGGTTTTCCCGCTTATTAAGGAGGCATGTAACAGCCTGGAATAGCAGGTGGCGGGATTGCGACATCAGCATAGAAGGCGACTCAGGGGCGCAGAGGGCAATCAGGTTCAATATATATCACCTGCTGATAGCGGCGCCGCCTGAAGACCTGGATGTGAGCATTGCTGCCAAGTCGCTGTCTGGCGAGTGGTATAAGGGACATATATTCTGGGATACTGAAATCTATATACTTCCCTTCTTCATATATACCCAGCCGAAAATAGCCCGAAGTCTGTTGTCCTATAGATACCGTCGATTGAATCAGGCAAGGACTAACGCCAGGCTTGGAGGGTATAGAGGGGCATTGTTCCCCTGGGAATCGGCGGCTAGCGGTGAGGACGAAACTCCTAAGTGGTGGAGGGGGCCGGATGGAGTCCTGATTGAGGTATACACCAGGCAAATACAGCATCATATCGTAAGTGACATAGCTTATGCTGTTGCGACATATTATGGGGTAATTAAGGACCATAGATTTATGCTGACCCATGGCGCTGAACTGATATTTGAAACGGCACGATTTTGGGCAAGCCGCGTTAGCTATAATAAGAATCTTTCTCTATATGAGGTGAAAGAAGTGACCGGTCCCGATGAATACCATAAAGGTGTTGATAACAGTTCTTACACCAACTACCTGGCACGATGGAATTTACTGTATGCCGCTGAGCTTTACAACAAATTTCTGGAGATGCATCCGAACCGTCTGAAAAAGTTATCTAAAAAGATGGATTTAAGCCAGAACGAGGTAGAGAAATGGAGAGACATTGGCAATAAGATTATGTTTCTAATTGGTAAAAATGGATTGATCGAGGAGTTTCAGGGTTATTTTGGGAAGAGAAACGATGTTATTGAACAATGGGATGAAAAAGGTATGCCGGTATATTCCAAAGATGAAGAAGAGCTAAAGCACACTCAATTGGTGAAACAAGCAGATGTCATATTGCTATTACATTTATTCCCCAATGATTTCACTGCGGATATTAAAAAGATGAATTTTGATTATTATGACGCTCGGACTACCCATTTATCATCGCTTAGCCCCTGCATATATGCTATTCTCGCTACCGAGCTAAACGATATTGACAGGGCATATAAATATTTCCGCTATGCCGTAAATGGTGACCTTAAAGACTATTTTGGTAATACTGAGTTGGGCATGCATGCCGCGTCCTTAGGAGGTATCTGGCAGCTAGTAATTAATGGCTTTGCCGGGGTGAGAGTAACGGGAGACATACTTTCCATAAATCCCAGGTTACCTCGAAACTGGCAGAGTCTGGAATTCAAGCTGGTTTGGAGGGGGAACAATATTAGCTTTCGGGTATCCGGAGATAAAGTGGAGGTACTTTTAAGCTCAAGGAATAAGAAAATCAAGCTACCGATGAGCATTTATAATAAAGCATGCTATATTGGAGCCGGTAAATTAACGACAGTGGCCAAATGAAAATGAATCTCGCAAAGGATGTTGGTTTCATCTGGGATATCGATGGCATTGTCGTAGATAGCCCTCATGAAGAGGCTTGGCGTGTCACAGCGATGAAAGAGCCATGGCACATAAAAGAACTGAGTTCAGATTTTTACTTCACTCACGTGGCTTCCAGGCCTCGATACGAGGGGGGAAACAATATATTACAGCTGTATGGTGTGTATGAACGACTTGGAGCAGTCACAGAGGAAGAGAGGGCTAAGCTTCTGGAGAAGTATTGCAGTGAGAAAAATGCCCTCATAAGAGAGCTTATAGGGGCAGGAAAGTTCAAACTATTCGAGGACGCAATCCCATTATTGTTAAAGGCAAAAAGTATTGGAATATGGCAAGCTGCAGCATCGGCGTCCAAGAATGCTAAAGGTATGTTGCTCCGTGTTTCAAGAAAGCGAATAGTAGACGAAATAGGGGATGATTCTGGTGTTTTGAATGAAGAAGATAGCCTGTATTCTATATTTGATGTTGATGCCTGTGGTCTTGATGTCGGCGGTAAGGAAGCTATGCTGAAGTTTGCCGCTGAGCGATTGGGTGCTCTTTCTCAAGATAGGATAAAGAAATTTGTGGTATTCGAGGATGCTCCTTCAGGTGTAGAGGCGGCAAAGTCCCTCGGCTATTATGCTGTTGGTGTACTGCGTATTGGTGAGGAAAGTGCTTTGCGCCAGGCAGGAGC
>CAZYNG010000085.1:0-4703 GCA_964648615.1 uncultured Dehalococcoidales bacterium
CCCTCTGGAAAGGTGAGGAGATCCGGGAGCTTTCATCCTACTCTGTTAGCTAACTCACTAGTTAGTGTGTCCTAACAGGACAGCGGTAGCCGTCTGGAACGGCTACCGCTGTCTTATTTCTGCCATCAGGTTAATTGAACTTTTTCATTTCCCGTCATAACCGAGAATCAAGCCAATAATAGACAAAATCCCTTTAGGAATTTTATTGTGGGGAGTATAATAAGAGATATCACATGGGGTTTGAAGTTTTCTATCGTAAGTGGCGACCGCAGAGTTTTGCTGAAGTAGTAGGGCAGGAGCCGATAACCAGGACTTTGCGCCGCGCTGTGGAGAGCGGGGAAATAGCCCACGCTTATCTTTTTTGTGGTCCTCGAGGCACCGGCAAAACGAGTACAGGGCGTATCCTGGCCAAGGCAGTTAATTGTCTCAGTCAACAAGGGGGCGAACCATGCAACAATTGTGATATTTGCCGCTCCATTACCGAGGGAAGCTCTCTGGACATAGTGGAGATAGATGCTGCCAGCAACCGTGGCATTGACGAGATTCGCAATCTCAGGGAAAGGGTGGGTTATAGTGCCAGCATCACCCGCTACAAGGTATACATCATAGATGAAGTCCACATGCTTACTGAAGCAGCTTCCAATGCCCTGTTGAAAACTCTGGAGGAGCCACCACCTCATGTAATTTTCGTCTTAGCTACCACTGAGCCACACAAGGTGATATCCACAGTAGTGTCAAGATGCCAGCGGTTTAACTTCTGTCGCCTGGGACAATCAGCGATAGTGGATAAACTCGAGATGATATGTCAAAAAGAGGATATCCAGATTGAGCCTGAATCTCTGAGGGCTATCGCTCGAGCGGCTACGGGGAGTCTTCGTGACGCAGAAAACTTAGTGCAGCAATTGGTAGGCTATTACGGTCGCAAGATTGATTTTGGACAGGTTCAGGCAGCTCTGGGGTTAACCAGCGATTTAAGGGTCAGGCAATTGGCAAAGCACGTCCTCAACGAGGATATCTCCGCTGGTCTTCAGGTTATCAACAGCGTCAACAGCGACGGCATTGACCTCCGCTTATTTAATCGAGAACTTGTGGAATATTTTCGGGGTTTATTGTTAGCCAAATCCAATTGTGAAGAGGCGATAGATGTTACCCATGAAGACTTAAATGAAATGAAGGAAACCGTAGCCAGTGTTAAGCTGGATTACTTATTAAAGGCGATCAAATCTTTTGCCGGAATAGATTTTCGCGGTGATAGTTATTCTGTTTTACCTTTGGAGATGGCTTTAGTGGATTGTGTTTTGTCCTTTGCCGGTGGGCAGCAGGTTACCATCGATAGACCTTCGGAAATTGCAGAGGCTACCTTGCCGCAAAGTTCTGAGAGATTTGGTGAAGAATCTACCTTATTGACGGAAAAAGTTGAGGAGAGCGAAGGCATTAGCTATGTGCAGGCTCGGTGGAAAGAGTTTATCAATTCTTTGAAAGGCGAAGGTTCAAACGGTAATCTGGATGCCTTTTTACGCAGTGCTTGTGAGCCAGTGGCAGTGGAGGATGATACCCTGGTGTTGGGTTTTTACTATTCGTTCCATAAAGAAAAGATCGAAGACCCCAAGTATCAGCATCTGGTAGAAAGGAAACTTGAAGAGTTTTTCCAGCAGCCCAGTAAAGTAAGGTGCATCTTAGTTGAGCGGAAGAAAAGGGCGCCCAGTTCATCAAAGAGGGAAGATCCGATAATCAAGGCTGCTATAGAAATGGGTGGCAGAGTTGTGGAGCAATAAATTGGGAAGATGAAAATAGATAAATCGATATTGCGTCAGGCACAGCAATTTCAACAGAAATTAGCTAAAGGACAGGAGGAATTAGCGAACATTACCGTTGAGGCTACCAGCGGGGGTAGCGCAGTCAAAGTGGTAATTGATGGACACCAGAGAATTCGCTCGGTGGAAATATCACCGGAGGTAGTGAATGCTGAAGACACTGAAATGCTTCAAGATTTAGTCATGGCAGCGGTTAATGAAGCCATCACTAAATCACAGGAACTTGCCAGAAAACATCTCAGTAGCTTGACCGGTGGACTTGATTTACCAGGAATTCTTTAAGAGATGGCATTTGTTGCTGAGCCCATAGCAAACTTGATTGGGGAATTTAGCAAATTGCCAGGCATTGGCCCCAAAAGTGCTCAAAGATTAGTTTATTATTTGCTACGCAATTCGGACGAAGAAGCTAAAGCCCTGGCCGAGGCTATTTTGAACCTTAAAGAGAAGATAGGACTCTGTTCAATCTGTTTTAATATCACCGATTGTGACCCTTGCCTTATTTGTCAAGATAAACAGCGTGACCATTCTAAAATCTGTGTCGTGGAAAAACCGTCAGATATCCTGCCTTTAGAGCGGACTGGGAAGTATCAGGGCGTATATCATGTGCTTCACGGAACGATTAACCCGTCGCAAGGAATAGCCCCCGAGCAGTTGAAGATAAATGAGTTGTTATCTCGGCTTCAGGATGGTTCGGTTAATGAGGTGATTCTGGCGACCAATCCTAATCTGGAAGGCGAAACAACGGTGTTATACTTGCGCCGGGTTCTTGCACCTCGGGGTGTTCGCATTAGCCGTCTAGCTCGCGGGTTACCATTCGGTGGTGAGTTAGAGTATGCTGATGATGTGACGCTTGCCCAGGCATTGGAAAGCAGACAAGAATTCTGAAGGCTGTCAATGACGTCACCCCGTACATATCAAACTCAAGCTATTGTCATTAAGCAGACCAAGCTTGGTGAGGCTGACAAAATTGTTACTCTTTATACTCTGGAATTTGGGAAGCTAAAGGCGGTGGCTAAGGGGGCATGTCGTCCTGGAAGTAAACTAGGTGGTAATGTAGAACCTCCCAATTACAGCTTGCTAATGCTGGCCAAGGGACGTAACCTGGATATCATTACTCAAAGCCAGACTGTGGATGGATTCTCGAAATTGAGAGGCGATTTATGGTGCGTCTCTTGTGGTTTTTACATCTTGGAACTCATTGATGTTTTTACTACTGAGAGTAGCCCCAACGAGCCATTATTTGATTTACTGCTTGATACCTTGAAGAATCTATCACCGAGCAATGGTGACGAAACTGTATTACGGTATTTCGAACTTCAGCTTCTTCATCATCTTGGCTATCGCCCTCAGTTGCATAAATGCGTTGTCTGTAGTTCATCTCTTAAACCGGGGCTCAATTTTTTTAGTCCTGGCCAGGGAGGAGCACTATGCCCTGAATGTAATCATGCGGAATTTGCCTCTCGCGCTATTTCAATTGACGCATTAAAAGTTCTTCGGCTGTGGCAGGATTGCGATTATTCTACTGCCAGCCGGGTGAAAATGTCTTCCAAGCTATCTTCGGAATTGAGGCAGTTAATGCAGGAGTATATAACGTATCTGTTGCAGAGGGAGGTTAAATCGATGGCATGGCTAGAACAGCTAAGAAGAGGGATTGCTGTTGACAGTAATCGCGGGGTAAACTAAAATCGCCCAACAATAAGATAACCAGCGATATATGGTAGGTCTTTATTTTGGGTACTGATTGGCACCCCAAGCTGGGAGACAAGTTTGTACGTCGTCCCCGAGCCAAAGCTCATCCTTTAAGACGTGCCCTGGGAGTATTTGGTTTATTCAGTGCTGGCTACGGTAATGTTGGCTCATCCATCTATTATGCTCTGGGGCTTGTAGCTCTAATCGCTTTTGGGGCAACTCCTGTGGTCCTACTTATCGCTGGTATTTTCTTCATCTTTACCGCCCTTTCTTACGCTGAGGGCACAGCGATGATGCCCGAGGCTGGTGGTTCAGCTAGCTTTGCCCGTCATGGATTTAATGATTTATTCGCCTCTGTGGCTGGTTGGGCGCTGGCATTTAGTTATATCGTAACTATCGCCATTTCTGCTTACACCGCCCCTGCTTATCTAGGATATTTTTGGCAACCACTTACAGAACCAGTAGCTGGCACGTTTGCTGCTATGGGAATCATTTTTTTCTTGATGTGTCTCAATATCATCGGAGTTAAGGAGTCATCAATCCTTAATACTTTTTTCGCTCTACTGGATGTAATTACACAGATAATTATCATACTGCTGGCTATCTTGTTCATTTTCGCTCCTCACCCTGAAATCTTTTCTCATAACGTTATCGGTAACTGGCCTTCAGCATACGGTCTAATTCTTGGCATTGCTATAGCCACCCTGGCTTATACCGGGGTAGACACAATTTCACAGCTTTCCGAGGAAACAAGACGCCCCACGATAACTGCCCCAAGAGCAATGATTTTGATGATAGTCGTGGTGATGATTTTGTTCAGTGGCATATCGGTAGCCGCTTTCTCCACTATGACACCGATCGAGATGGCTTCAGAATGGGCACGAGACCCTATAGCTGGCATCGCACAAGGGCTTTCTATAGCTATAGTCCCTGAGGAGATAGCTGCAGGATTATCATCGAACCCAGCAGGGATTATCGTTATTACCGCCTTTTTCGGAGGGATTCTGAAACTCCTGCCCATATTGGTAGCTGTGTTAGCAACAACCATCTTGATTATCGCTACCAATGCCGGGCTTATGGGCATTTCCAGGTTAACTTTTGCCCTGGGAAGGTTCCAGCTCATCCCGTTGACATTATCGAAAGTTCACCATAAATTCAAAACGCCTTACAAGTCCATAATCTTATTCTCCTTGGTGGCTA
>CAZYNG010000086.1:0-1058 GCA_964648615.1 uncultured Dehalococcoidales bacterium
ATTGTATAAAGGGAGGTGTCTAATGGGTGAGTTTATAGAAGTTTCTAAAATAGATGAACTGAAAGACGGGGCAATGAAAGCAGTCAATGTAGCAGGGCGTGAGATCCTTCTAGTTAAGGTTGGGGATAAGTGCCATGCTGCCAACAATCGCTGCCCTCATATGGGGGCAAGGCTCTCTGACGGTATCCTAGACGTAACGACTGTTACTTGTCCCCGGCATGGATCTCAGTTTGACCTCAGTGATGGTCATGTCATCCGATGGGCCAACATGCCAGCTCCAATCTCGACGATTGGAAAGTTGATCAGGCGACCCAAGCCATTGACTACATATGTTGTGAAGCTAGAAGGAGAGAGCATTCTAGTAGAGATCTAGATCGCTTCACTACGGGTGATAGGTCCCTTATAGGAGTTCAATAGAAAATGAGGGTTTCTTGCAGTCCCGATGAAGTACAAGGACTTAGCCCTGAAGAGATAAAGGCTATCCTGAATAGCGATAAACATGGCGAGTACACCGGTCACGCGACAACTGATTAATGGCATATGGGAACACCCAGCCTTGACTCATCATTTGAGCCAAGTAATAGGTTAGGAGGTATAAAATGAAGGGAAACTTTGAGGCAAAGCTTCAGGTCAACAACGTATCCATCGAACTTAACCCGTTCGTTGAGGAGTTTCTAGCTCGGACTGTGGCTGGTGCAGGTTCTTCGTTGAAAGGAGCTGAGAATATACAGAGGCTGGAGCTTTATCTGGAACAAGGCGATATTAAGATCGTTGTCGATGGGAACGAACTTCCCCTCACTCCCTTTCCCAAGGACGTCATCACCAATACCCTAGTTGGTTTGGTCTCCTCACTAAAAGGGGTGGGTAAAATAGACAGTTTGCAGATTAGCGTTAAGGCAAAATGACACGGAGACGACTTAAGCCTGAGTCATGCCGGGAATCTCCATTTGTGGGGGAATTGAGTGGATATCCCAAATACGGGACTTGAATGGAAGTGAATTTGTAGCGAGAACTGAGGTTATAGGAATTGTTGAGGCGATGGTTTGCTCCTGGATGCT
>CAZYNG010000086.1:1158-4561 GCA_964648615.1 uncultured Dehalococcoidales bacterium
ATAACCCGGTGGATTGGTATTCATGGGCACCAGAGGCATTTGAGAAAGCTCAACAGGAAGACAAACCTATTTTCTTGTCTATCGGGTATTCAACCTGTCACTGGTGCCACGTAATGGCACATGAGTCATTTGAACACCCTGAAGTAGCCAGACTGATGAATGAAGTCTTTGTCTCCATTAAGGTAGATCGTGAAGAGCGTCCTGACATAGACAATATCTACATGACCGTCTGTCAAATGATGACGGGTAGCGGAGGATGGCCTCTCAATATCATCATGACGCCAGATAAAAGACCTTTCTTTGCCGCCACTTATATTCCAAGGGAGGGACGATTTGGAATGATTGGTATGCTGGAGTTGCTCCCGCGCATTAAGGAGTTTTGGACAACACAGCGAAGCGAAGCGTTGAGTTTGTCCAATAGAATCACTACCACCCTCCAACGGGTGTCGCAGGATGCACCCGGAGAAGAACTAGATAGACCTACCCTGGAGCTCGCCTATGAGCAGCTTGCCAAACGCTTTGATGAGCGGCATGCTGGTTTTGGTGGTGCGCCGAAGTTTCCAACCCCGCACAATCTCCTCTTTTTGCTTCGTTACTGGAAGCGTACCGGCAATGAGAAAGCTTTGGATATGGTTGAAAAAACCCTCCAAGCGATGCGGCGAGGTGGCATTTATGACCACCTTGGGTTCGGCTTCCACCGCTATTCCACAGATTCTCAATGGCTTGTACCCCACTTCGAAAAGATGCTTTACGATCAAGCTATGTTGGCTATGGCTTACACCGAGGCTTATCAAGCAACTGGAAAAGAGGATTATGGAAAAACAGCACGGGAGATTTTCACCTATGTTTTGCGAGATATGACGGCACCAGAGGGTGGGTTTTACTCTGCTGAGGACGCTGATAGCGAAGGAGAAGAAGGGAAGTTTTACCTTTGGACACTGGAGGAAATTCAACGGGTGCTGGAAGGTGAAGAAGTAAATTTAGCTGCTAGGGTGTTCAACATTGAAAAGGACGGCAATTTCGCGGAGGGGGCAACTGGAAAGAGAACCGGTGTGAACATTCTGCATTTGAGAAAATCGCTTGGAGAGCTTGCCTCTGAGCTGAATCTGTCCCAACAAGACCTTCAAAAGCGTCTGGAAGCAATACGGCAGAAATTGTTTGCTTACCGTGAGAAACGCGTTCATCCCATTAAGGACGATAAGATTCTAACTGACTGGAATGGTCTCATGGTCGCCGCCTTCGCAAAGGGGGCACAGGTTTTTGTTGAACCTAGGTATGCTGAAGCTGTTAGACGTGCTGCAGATTTCATTCTTAGGAATATGCGCAAACCAGGTGGTCGGCTTTTACACCGCTATCGGGATGGACAAGTGGGCATAGCAGCCAATTTGGATGACTATGCATTCCTGGTTTGGGGCTTAATAGAACTGTATGAAGCAATTTTCGATGTAAGTTACCTTGAAGTTGCTCTCGAGTTGAAGGACGATATGCTAAAACACTTCTGGGATGATGATGTTGGTGGCTTTTATCTCACGCCTGATGATGGTGAGAGCCTGTTCGTCAGAAAGAAAGAGATTCATGATGGCGCCATCCCATCCGGGAATTCTGTAGCAATGCTAAACTTGCTTCGTCTGGGACGCATGACTGCCGATTTCAATTTGGAAGAGAAAGCAGCGAAAATCGGGCGTGCTTTCTCCGAAAATGTCAAGCGAGCACCACTGGCATATCCCCAACTAATGGTTGCTTTGGACTTTGGCGTCGGGCCATCATATGAGGTGGTCGTTGCCGGCGACTCACAGGCAGCGGACACGAAAGCAATGTTGAAAGCACTCATGACTCAATTTATGCCCAACAAGATAGCGCTTCTTCGCCCCAGTGAACAAGAGTCACCTGATATCATTCACCTTGCCGAATTTACTAGATATCAGTCGAGCATTGAAGGCAAGGCCACAGCTTACGTCTGTTTTAATCATAGTTGCGAGTTTCCCACCACAGACATAACTAAGATGCTGGGGTTGCTCAATGTGAAATAGACATTTCAAAAGCAAAGTAACCTGCGTGAGCGTAGCGAACCGCAAACAGGCAAAATGTTAGGTATCAAGTTCTTCACAATGCTGGCGGAGATCTAACTGATGCCCTCCAACAGGCTCCACATGGTGCAGATATGCTTGAGAGACTTCCTGTGGTTGGAATGCTACAGGAGGATTGATCGGAAGGATGATAGGTGTAAGAGATTTGTAGGACTTCAAGTTAGGGAGGTATGGCCATGAAAAAAACGATGATCAGCAGGGGCATTTTGTTTCTCGCCCTTTCCATGATTCTGATAGCTACACCTGGCTGTGGGGTAGATATGGATACTAACAAAACGGAGGAACTAGAACCTGTTGAGATTAGAGAATATGAAGGTGTAAAACTCTCATCGATAGATGCTTTTAGGGAGAATTCCATAAAAGGTCCGCAGGAAGTAGATGCAGAAAGCTATGTGCTAAGAATTACTGGCCTGGTAATGAATCCTAATAACTACACTTATGACGAGGTTGTGAACAACCATCAACATTATAAAAAAGTCGTAACATTGGACTGCGTGGAAGGATGGAGCGTAACGATTCTCTGGGAAGGTTTGCTGGTCAGAGATTTGCTAGAAGAAGCGAACCCCTTAGCAAATGCGAAAGTGGTCATATTCCATGCCTACGATGGGTATACGACTTCTTTGCCTATCGACTACATAATGAACAACGACATACTAATGGCGTATAAGATGAATGATGTTACTCTTCCTCCTGAAAGGGGTTTTCCTTTTCAACTGGTAGCAGAAAGCAAATGGGGGTACAAATGGATCAAATGGATAACAGAGATCGAATTATCCGATGATGTTGATTACAGAGGTTATTGGGAAAGTCGAGGATACTCGAACAACGCAGATTTGGACAAAAGCTTTTTTGGAGATTGAAAAACATGACTAATCAACGCCTGGTGAAAGTAACAACGATACATTGGCTATTGACAGTTGTAATAATAGTCTATCTTATCACTGGATTTGGTATTACTGAGTACAGAATCGTTGAACCCTTAACGTTTGGATTATTGACCAAGAGTTTGGCGCATAAAATTCATATGAATCTAGAAATTCCTCTCATAATCCTATTGATCTTGCATATTTGCCTCCCGCCGATCTTGAGACATTCTAAGTTGAAAAAACTGGGGAATAAGTGATGAAGGTTGTCTCCTCGAATAGAGATTGAAGGGATTCGAAAATATGATAGCTTTCTTGCAAAGCCTTAGCCCTGTAATACAGGCTCTTCTGGCAACGTGTTTTACCTGGGCAATGACCGCTCTTGGGGCAGCCACAGTATTCGCGACTAAAGACGTGAGCAAGAGAGTGCTCGATACAATGCTCGGCTTTGCT
>CAZYNG010000087.1:0-4517 GCA_964648615.1 uncultured Dehalococcoidales bacterium
TCCTAAGAGGGCACCTACGCCTGCTTAAGGCAGCAAAATGACAATGCTACCTACAATCGAAGAACTTTGAATGGAACAAGGAATAAAGGAAGAAATAGAAGGCGTGTTATCCAAGATAAAGCGAAGCCTGGGAGAGGCTTCGAACCAATCTAAACCAATCTACACCGAAGTAAGGTATCGAAAATGTGCTTAAATCATTCAAAACTTACAAGTCATTTAGAACAACAAAGAGGTATCTATGCCCGCTTCTAGTCAGCCAAGGATCATAATTCTTACAGGCGCTTCATGCCCTTGGTGTAGCAGAGTTAAACAGTATTTAAGGGAGAAAAGGTTCAGATTCAGGGAGGTGAACGTAGAAAAAGACCCTGAGGGAGCCAGAGAGCTCAAGCGACGAAATATAATGGGTGTGCCTGTCGTCTTAATTAATAACCGACCTATTGTTGGTTTTGATAAGGCGAAAATCGATAAATTACTGGGCATCAAATGAAAAAGGAGGTTTTCTAAGATGCAGATCAAGCCATTTGAGGACCGGGTCTTAATTGAACCGGAAGAAGTTGCAGAAAGCAAAAGCAAAGCAGGTATAATACTTCCCGATACAGCGAAGGAGAAACCAAGCAGAGGCAAGGTCGTGAAAGTTGGAACGGATGAGGACCTTGCTGAGAAAATTAAAGTAGGTGATACGATAATCTATGCTAAGTTTACCGGCGATGAGATTGAATTTGAAGGCAAAAAATATTTAATCATATCGAGAGGTGATATTCTCGCCGTAATCAGGTAACCATGCCTCAAAGGTTAGATAGGTCCCGAGGCGGCAATTCAAGCCGGTGGATGGATTTAGCTTGAAACACAAACAGAGGAGGTATAATGACTAAGAATATTTCGGAAGAAGATGTGCATCAAGCAATAAAGCAGGTGATGCACCCGGCGATCAACTGCACGCTAGTTGAGCTGGGAATGGTCAAGGATATAGCTTTGAATGACGATGAGGTCACGCTTACCCTCGCACTTCCTTTCTCAACTATCCCTGTCTCAATCAAGGACTATCTCGTGAACAGCCTGCACCAGGCGGTGATGAAACTAGGTGCGAAAATCGAAGTCACGGTAGCGGAAATGAACCAGGAGGAGCGCTTGGCCTTCTTGGCTATAGAGCAAGAGAACTGGAAAGGTTAAGGATTAAGTAACAATAAATAAACTGAAGGAGGTTAGCACATGGCTTACAAGATTACCGATGAGTGCATCAATTGTGGTGCCTGTGAAGAGGAGTGCAAGAATGAAGCAATCTCAGAGGGGGAAGAGATTTATGTAATCGATCCCGACAAGTGCACTGAATGCATAGGCAATTTCGAATCACCTAAATGTGCCGAGGTATGCCCGGTAGATGCGGCTGTGCCTGATTCAGACCAGGTGGAAAGCCGGGAGGAATTGCTTGCTAAGTGGCAAAGGCTACACCCAGGCGAAACTCCGGAATCTACCTAAATTATATAACAGGGATAAGCAATGGCAAAATATGAAGTAATCATCATCGGAGGCGGGCCTGCTGGGCTTACCGCTGGACTCTATGCCTCGCGGGCAGGTCTCAAGAGCTTGCTAATCGAGCGTGGTATAGTTGGAGGCCAGATAGTAAATGCCGCGCTGGTAGAGAACTATCCCGGGTTTCCCCAGGCCATCTCGGGCTTAGAGCTGGGTTCGCTCATGCACCAACAGGCAGCCAGATATGGTCTGGAGTTTATAACTGGCGAGGTTACAGACATTTCCCAAGGAAACCCTTATATCATCTCCACCACCGAGGGTGACTTTGAAGCCTCAGCCATAATCATCGCTGCTGGCTCGGAGTATCGTAAACTGGGGGTTATTGGCGAGGAAAGGCTCTCAGGCCGTGGGGTTTCCTATTGCGCCACCTGTGATGGCTTTCTCTTTCGTGACCGGGAAGTAGCAGTGGCTGGGGGAGGTGATACCGCCATCACCGATGCACTGGAATTGAGTCGGCATGCTAAGAAGGTCTATGTAATACATCGTCGAGACCAGCTTAGGGCAGGGCAAGTCCTCCAGCAACAAGCCTTTGCCCAGCCCAAGTTGGAGTTTATCTGGAACACGGTGGTAGAGGAAGTCACGGGAGAAAAAATAGTGAACGGGCTCAGACTGCGCAATGTGAAGACCCATGAGTTTTCCACCTTGGAGGTAGCTGGGCTGTTTGTTGCCGTAGGGCTCACACCCAATAGCCAGTGCTTTTCCGACATTGTGAAGCTCGACGATGCCGGATATATAATCACTGATGAGACGATGGCTACCTCAGCCCCTGGCATCTTCGCTGCCGGTGACATACGCAGGAACTCGGCACGGCAGGTCGCCGCTGCCGTTGGGGATGGCGCCACTGCTGCTATATCCGCTTTTAGATACCTCCAAGGGCAAACCAGCGGGGGCTGAAGTTCTTACACCATTACGGGAATAGGGTATGAAAAGGAAACCTACTATGAGGTGAAGCTATGGGAAACAATGTTTCATTTCAAGATTATGCTGTTGTCCCCTGCGGGACGGTAAACTTGGAACTATACTATCTCAAGGGCAGCGGTTTTCTAAATGCTAGGAAGATTCTATATGCGGAGCGTGGTCAGCATGAGATCCTAGAGAAGTTGAAGATCAGCTAATGAGGCAAGTAGGCAAAGCTAGAAAAGCAAGAATAGAATAGAGATATGAGGTCTAAGGTGACGAAGGAAGAAATTATAGGAATGAAAATTGGAAAGGAGCTAAATATAAGAGTAGCCGAAGATGTAATGGGATGCAAATTTATAGAAGATGAAATTTTGGGGGATACGGAAAGCTGCGAATTGTTGGAGAGCGAAACAGAAATTTCTTCTCTTGCTGGTAACTATTATGGTCCTCTCCGACACTATTCTCAGGACAACTCAGTTGCCCAGGAAGTGATAAACAAGTTAAAGAATAATTGCGACGCGAGAGTTGAGTTTAATTACCATACGGAAAACTGGGAAGCTGCGTTCAGTGACTTAGAAACTGGTCTCAGTTTTGGTACGGTATCAGCTCTCGATGCTCCTGAAGCAATCTGCAAAGCAGCACTATTAGCCATCCTGCAAAAAGAAGGGTAGTTCGATGACGAAGGAAAAAGAAAGTCGCGAAGCATCATTGAACAGCATAATTGAAATCGAGCTTGACATGTTTCAACGGGTTAGAACCGCTGAGCCGTCTCTATGTAAGGACCGGCCAGAAACATTCAGGGTAATGCGGGGAATGACCCATTCTGTTTTATCCACAGAAACGTTAGAATCCTATCTTGAAGACTTGCATAAAGCTAAGGCTGAAGGCAGAAATCTTCTAACAGAAAAGTATGCTCGGATGGACAACAAAATTCCTCCACTCAAAACTAATTCCAACATCGAAGATATTGTTGAAATCGAAGCCCATTGGATGAACGAATTATCAGAAAACTACCCCCGTACTTTTAAAGGTGGACCTAGCTTCAAAATTTACCTTTCCAGTGAATTGGAGACTTACTCCGATAAAACTTTGGAGCTATATTTTGAGCATGTTTCCAAAGCAGAGAAAGAAGGGCGAAACTTAGCAGAAGAGCGATACACTATGTTATTTCAGCAAATAGGCTATAGCTCTATTGCTGAAGCAGAAAAGAAGGCAAGGCCCTAAAATACAAAGAGAGAAGAAGAGGAGTAAAAGGAGGTCGGCACGTCAAGTCGTTGCTGCTGTTGGGCATGGCGCTACTGCTACCATGTGTGCTTTCAGATAACTTCAGGAAAAGTGACCAAAAAAGGGAATAGATGCAAAGTAAAGAGAAAGACAGTCTAGTTTTTGTGAGATTATTTCCTAACGAAGACCCTCATCATGAATTAAAGAAGGTGTGTAAGAAGCACAAAGTTGAAACAGCGGTAGTCTTGTCAGGTTTAGGCCAATTAAAGCAATTCCAGTTAGGCTACTACAAGGCGAAGGGAAATTATACACCGCAAGAATTCCAAAAACCCCACGAATTGCTTTCCCTTACCGGTAATATTTCTAACCAAGCGGGAGAATATAATCTCCATTTGCATGCAGTTCTAGGAGATGAGGGAAAGAACGTCATTGGGGGCCATTTAATTAGTGCCAAAGTTGCGGTAACAAATGAAATTGTTTTGCTTAAAACAGACCTGCAAATCAAAAGGATACTAGAAGAGAGCACTGGCCTGGAAGGAATGTTTTTAGAACATTAAGAATGGAAGGGAGACGGACAATTGTAGATAAAAGGGATATCAAAGAAAAGATAAAGAAGATCTATGAGGTTTTGCCTAAATTAGATGATCAGCGGTGTGGATATAAAAGTTGTGGGCAATTTGCTAGGGCAGTAGCTGAAGGAAAGGCACCATGTTATGGATGTGTTAGTGGTGGACCGGACGTGGCTGCTAAAGTATGTGAAATTATGGGAGCCAGAGTTCCTCAAGAAGCCATTCCTCAATTTGGCCCCAGTCCTGGATTTTACCAACCTGGATTAAGTGGAGGTAGAGGCATGGGAAGAGGTA
>CAZYNG010000088.1:0-4496 GCA_964648615.1 uncultured Dehalococcoidales bacterium
TTAGCCCTCACCCTTATCTCCTCAGGAACAGTGACGATGTTCTTCCTTGCCCTCATTGTTTCAATCACCGTTTCCAGTGTGGTCATCTTCATATCAGGGCAAACCAGGCTATCGGAGATAAGGTAAAATTCCTTATCGGGATTCTCCTTCTTCAAAGGATACAACATTCCTTCCTCAGTGCCAATGAGGAAATCCGTCGCATTGCTTGCCCTGGCATAGCGGAGCATCTGCGACGTGCTTAGAGCAGCGTCAGCCAGCTCGATAACCTCGGGGCGACATTCGGGATGAACCAGCACTCTGGCTTCAGGATAGCGCTGCCTGGCTTTCCTGACTTCCTCCACAGTGAGGTTATCATGTACAGCGCAAAAACCGGGGTAAAGAACTATCTTCTTATCAGTCCTGGTAGAGACATAATGCCCCAGATTTCTGTCAGGGATGAACAGGATTTCTTCGTCGGGGATTGCGTTTACCACCTCGGCTCCGTTAGCCGAGGTGCAGCAAATATCGCTCTCCGCCTTAATCGCTGCTGTGGTATTAACGTAAGCTACTACTGCAGCTTGGGGATATCGCTCCTTCCATTCCCTTAAACTGTCAACATCGATGGTATCCGCCAGAGGACAGCCAGCGTCACGATGTGATAACAGCACCGTGGTGTCCGGATTCAGGATGGCCGCTGTTTCCGCCATGAACAGAACGCCGCAAAAGACGATTACTTCCGCCTTGTTGCCAACACATTCCCTTGCCAGCTCCAGAGAATCCCCGGTGAAGTCGGCAATATCCTGCACCTCAGGACGCTGATAATTATGGGCCACGATAATAGCGTTAAGCCCCCTTTTCAGCTCCAGAACTTCCTTCTGAAGCTCTTCCAACCCAGGCTTTGATTCAGCAGTCACTTTCATTTTCTATCTCCGTTCTCTCCAGACCCAGTAATCTACAAATTTTCTCACGGCCTTTGCTGCGCTGGCAGGCGAAGGGAAAACGGGTATCCTCCGGCTAATAACTTGCTTCCTTGCCTCGGCAATGGCACTCCACCTCCAGTTTTGCATATCAGATGAATCAATTTCAGCCGTTTCTATAACGGAAACCACAGGCTTACCGTCATCTTTGGTCGCCATGGTTCCGTCCAAAAAATCCCTGGCTATCGTTTTCCGCCATACATCCGTGGGGTAAAAGTCATCTTGAGTCAAGCCGAGAACAAGAACATCAAATTCCTGCGCGGCAGCCACCATTTTCAGTAGACTCAAGGGTGGGACAAGTGAGCTCTGAAAAATGGAGCTGTCCAGCGGATTTCTAACCCAATCCCAGATTCCCGGAACCTCTTTTTTGAGTTCCTCCCTTGTTTTCAGCGAAAGCTCGGGAATGTGAAAACCTTCTTCCTCCCACACATCGGCTGAAATCACGCTTTTCCCGCCCCCACCTCCAACTATAAGCACCCCCCTGCTTGTAATAGGCGGTAAAAAGGTAAAAGCCACAACCTGGTCTATCAGCTCCTGAAAATTACCAACCAGAGTAATACCGTGCTGTTTTGATATCGTTCTCCAGATGTCCATAGAGCCTGCCAGTGATGCCGTGTGAGACAATACCAGCTTTTTCCCGGCCTCCCCCCTCCCCGCCTTAAGCATTATCACCGGTTTCCTCATTGCGGCATACGATAAAGCGCGGATAAATTCCCTTCCATCCTTAATCCCCTCAACATAGGCAGCGATTACCTTTGTTTCAGGGTCATCAGCGAAATAGTACAGTAACTCAGACCCGGTTATATCCGAGGCATTGCCATAGCTTATGACCTTGCTGAAGCGGACCCCGCGTAAAGCGGCATATCGAACGAATTCTCCTGCTCCTCCACCGCTTTGAAAGAATCCCCCAACAGGCCCGCCTTCCGTCGGCAAATCATGGTTAAAGGAAAGCCCGACTTTGGGATAGTAGACACCCATACAATTCGGGCCCAGAATCCTGATGCCCAGCTTTTTCGCTTTTCGTAAGATTTCACGTTCAAGCTTTGTTTCCTTTTCCCTCCCCGTTTCGCTCATTATCCCCGTGAAAAGATGGACCAGCTTGACGTTTTTGGCTTTACAATCATCGAGGAGCTTCAACACCCTTTCCGCAGATAAGCAGGAGATAACATAGTCCACCTCCGACTCAGGGATGTCCCTGAGACTGGGATAAGCCTTGAGCCCGAAAATCTCATCTAACTTCGGGTTTACCGGATATATCCTGCCCTTGAAACCATGGTCTATCAGGAAACGGGTAAAGCTGTATCCCCCGGACATGATGTTCGAGGATGCGCCGACAACAGCAGCAGAATTTGGATGGAAAAGCGCGTCAAACTTATCAAAATCCTCAAGCATATTTGCCCTGCAGTGCCCAGGGACTGGTCTTTTCAACGTTAACTTTCACCAATTTCCTTGAACAATCAGCATCGCACGGGAAAAAGACCAGTTTATTGCCTTCCGTCCGCCCATACCATTTCCCCTTTTTGTTGCCCTCCACCAGCACTTCCACTTCTTTCCCCATATAGCCGGAGTTTATCTCGCCAGCTACCGATGCCTGGAGCTGCTCAACCTTCCTGAGCCTTTCTTTCTTGACCTCCGGAGGGACATTGTCCTCGTATTTCTTCCAGGCAAGAGTGCCAGAGCGAGGAGAGTAAGCTGCCACATGAACAACATCGAACCTTATTTCCTTTAGCAGCGAAAAGGTATGGTCAAACTGCTCCTCCGTCTCTCCGGGAAAGCCAACGATTACATCGGTGCTCAAAGAAGCCTGAGGCAGGCGCTCTCTAACAACACGGACGAGCTCTCGATATTGTTCAATAGTATACCCCCGCTTCATCGCCTTTAATATATCATCATCGCCCGACTGAACAGGCAGCTCAAGGTATTTACACACCTTATCCAGCGAAGCTACAGCTTCAATAAGCTTTCGGCTCACGTCTTTAGGGTGGTTTGTCAGAAAGCGAATCCTCGATAACCCCCTGATTTCGCTCAGCCGGTATAGCAAATCAGCCAGGTCCGGATGCCCCGGCAAGTCATGCCCGTAGGAATCGACATTCTGTCCCAGTAAGGTTATCTCTTTGATGTCCTGACTGACCAGTTCTTCAGCCTCACAGACCACCTCTTCCACAGGGAGGCTTATCTCTTTACCCCTCCGGTAAGGAACAATGCAAAAAGAACAGAAATTGTTGCACCCTTGAATGATAGGAACATAGGCACACGGAGAACAACCATCACATGCGTCCTTGCGAGCCGAAGCACTGAACGCAGTGAAGGGACTGCGAAGCAATCTCCGTTCATCAACCGGAACGCCATGCTCCTTAGTCCAGCTAAGGAAATCGGAATAAGCCCCGGGCTTGAAGAAAAAATCAACATGAGGGAATCGCTTCTTCAAATCTTCAACATGGGAATCGACAAAACAGCCGGTAACCAACACGTGCGTATCGGCGTGTTCCCTCTTCAAACCTTTTAGCTGACCCAGCATCCCCAGAACTTTGCCCTCTGCGCTCTGTCTCACCACACAGGTATTAAGCACTACCAGGTCGGCTTCCCAGGGCGACTTGACCTCATGATGTCCCACGGAATCCAGATAGCTGGCTATCCGTTGTGATTCCGCCTTGTTCATCTGGCAGCCTATGGTCCAGATAGAATAACGTAACATAGCAATATCACCAGCCACCTTTATATTACTAGCCTGGTGGTCAATCCACCATCAATAATCAGAGTCTGACCGGTAACGTAAGAGGAGGCATCAGAGACCAGGTAAATAACGCCGCCGGCGATATCCTCAGGCTTACCGCAGCGCCCCAGAGGTACAGAGAGGGGTAAATCCTCCCCCTTTTCACTCGCCTGGCCTGGCTCCGTGTTCAATAATTCCAGCAGTGCTCCACTGACTATGACTCCCGGGGCAATAGCATTTACCCTGATATTGTGAGGTGCCAGCTCCACAGACAGCGTCTTGGTGAAATTGATAATCCCCGCCTTAGCTGCTCCATAGGGAGCATTCAGGGAATAGCCCGTAACACCGGCTACCGAAGCGATGTTAACGATGTTTCCTTCCTTCTGGTCGATCATCACCTTTGTCACTGCGTTGCAGCACAGAAACACGCTGTTCAAGTTCTCACGAATAATGGCATCCCATGCTCCTTCGCCTAAATCCGTTGTGTCGACCATGAAGTAGCCGCCGGCATTATTGACCAGAATATCGATCCTGCCAAACTCAGCCACGCTCTGTTCCACCAGGTTCGACACCTGGACGCCAGAGCAAACATCGGTAGGCACCGCTAGAGCCTTCCTCCCCTTAGCCTTGACCTCTTCAGCGGTGGCTTCGATGTCGCTTGCAGTCCGGGCACAAACTACCACGTCAGCACCGGCATCAGCCAATCCCAGGGCTATGGCTTTGCCAATGCCTCGTCCTGCTCCGGTTACAATGGCTACCTTATTCCCTAAATCAAACAAGGATGAACTCATCCTTCACCTCCTGGTTTTCGTAATTATAGTTAAGAT
>CAZYNG010000089.1:0-4478 GCA_964648615.1 uncultured Dehalococcoidales bacterium
GAATAAAGGCTCATGAGTTCTTGGGGTGCAGGAGGCAACCACTACCCGATTAAGGTTATGTTCCTTTATCATCGCCTTTATTCGCTCCTGAGTATCCTGGGAGCAGGTATAGAGATTATCCTCTGCGTAAACGACACCAGGGAGGGTTTTGGCATATTCAACTACTTGTGGGACATCTACATATCCACCGATATTTATTCCACAGTGGCAGATAAAAGCACCAATTCTTGGCTCCTGGCCAGTGACATCGATTTCCGGAGGGAGTTCCCTTTCCGTTACCAGGCTGCCCCTTGCAGGGGAGAGCATACTTTCAGCACAACTTGCAGCTCCACTGGCCTGTGTCACTGTCTCTGGAATATCCTTAGGCCCACTAAAGGCTCCGCAGACAAATATGCCAGGTTGGGAGGTCTCCAT
Source organism: uncultured Dehalococcoidales bacterium (assembly GCA_964648615.1). Classification (GTDB taxonomy): domain Bacteria; phylum Chloroflexota; class Dehalococcoidia; order GIF9; family AB-539-J10; genus CG2-30-46-19. Next base: position 415 of record CAZYNG010000089.1, read on the forward strand.
CGGCCTGAATGGATCCGTCCTGGCAAAATTATACTCATTGAGCTCAATCCCTAATTTACTTGCCAGCTCTGTTGCCTGCTTGGGAGGACCCAAACCTACAGAGAGAACCACCAAATCGAATTCCTCGGTAAACAACCCACCATCCTCAGACTCATACTTTATAATCAGGTTTTCAGTCTCGGGGGTTTGTTGCACTTCCGAGACTCTGGAGCGGATGAATCTCACGCCGTATTCCTCTTTCGCCCGCTCCAGGTATTTATCGAAATCCTTTCCATAAGTGCGCATATCGATATAGAAGATAGTAGGCTTTACATCCCCGGCATGCTCTTTGGCTATTATTGTCTCCTTAATTGCATACATGCAGCAGACTGAGGAGCAATAGGGCCTGTCACAGGAAAAATCTCGGGAGCCAACACACTGAATGAAGGCTATCGATTCGGGCTTTTTGCCATCCGAAGGTCTTTGAAGATGACCCTGAAATGGTCCAGAGGCACAAAGTATTCGCTCAAACTGAATGCTAGTTACTACATTAGGAAATCTGCCATAACCATATTCTGGCTTCAACTGGGCTTCAAATTCATCAAACCCAGGAGCTAATATAATGGAACCTACATTGAGCCCGATTATCTCTTCCTTCTGCCGATGATCTACCGCCTCTGCTTTGCAGGCCCCGACACACTCCATGCACTCAGAGCATATACCACAGTCCAAACACCTCTCGGCTTCTTGAACAGCCATATCTTCACTAAAGCCCCGCTCTACTTCATTAAAAGTGCCTCTTCTTTCCTCTACTGGGATAGTAGGCATACTCTGGCGAGGCTCTTTATCAACCTTTGAAATATCAATGTCTAAGGGAGCATGAGTAGTAGTCATAAATTCTTTTTCTCGATTGTCCTTCAGATTTTCACCCCTCAGATATCTATCTATGGAGTTAGAGGCTCTGCGGCCAGCAGCCATTGCCTCAATCACAGTAGCGGGACCGCTAACCGCGTCTCCCCCGGCAAATACTCCCGGCACATTTGTTTCCAGACTTATTGAGTTAACATCAAGTGTATCTCCGCGCCCAATTCCAAATTTACCCTCGGGCAGGAAGGAGAGATCTGGAGCCTGCCCAATAGCAGGAATGACCATCTCCGTATCAACGGTGAATTCTGAGCCTTCGATGGGTATAGGGCGCCTTCTGCCCGTTTCATCAGGCTCACCTAACTCCATCCTAATACACTTCATCCCTGTAACCCTACCATTTTCACAAAGAATTTCTACCGGAGCCACCAGATACTGGATCTTAACCTCCTCTTCCTGGGCAGCTTCAATCTCCTCGTCCGATGCTGGCATCTCTTCCCTCGACCTTCTATAGAGAATGAGTGCCTCCCTGGCACCTAATCTAATTGCGGATCTAGCAGTGTCTATTGCTACATTGCCGCCACCGATGATGGCTACTTTTTCTTCGACTTTGACCTCTTTCCCAAGGTTTAACTCCCGCAAAAAGTCAGTCCCATGTACGACTCCTTCAGAAGCTTCTCCCGGGATATCTAATTTCCTACTTCTATGCGCTCCTACTCCAATGAATATTGCTTTATAACCCTGACTCCGAAGATCATCAATTGTCAGATCTTTGCCAATAGGAGTATTTAACTTTATTTCAACGCCTAGTTTTCGAATGGCCTCAACTTCAATCTTCAACATTTCCTTCGGCAGGCGATAGTTCGGAATGCCAACCGCCAGCATTCCACCAGCTATGGGTAAGGCTTCAAATACTGTCACCCCATAGCCAAGCTTAACCAAATCATAGGCACAGGTTAGACCGGCTGGACCAGAGCCGATTACCGCTACCTTCTCTTCCTTGTTCCTTTGGGCAGGTTGTATTTCTTCCGCGCCGTAGGCTAATTCATAATCAACAACGAAACGCTTAAGAGCCCTGATAGCAATGGACTCGTCTACATCTTTCCGATTACATTCTGTCTCACATGGATGGGTACATACCCTACCACAGATGAGCGGAAGAGGATTTTTCTCTCTGATCAAGGTTAAAGCCTCTTTGAACTTTTTCTGCCTGATCAAGGCTATATAACCTTGCGCATTGGTATTTATGGGACAGGTGGTAGTACAGGGAGGTCTTTCATTCTTGGTGATAGTAAAGATATTAGGGATAGCCTGTACATACGGTCGATAAATTGCCTTTCTCTGCGCCAAACCCTCCTCATAAACGCTTGGCCTCTGCACAGGGCATACCTCAGCGCATTCAGCGCAACCAGTGCATTTATCCTCAATAATGTAACGCGGAGCCTTTTTGACAGCGACCTTGAAATTCCCCGCTTCTCCTTCAATCCCTTCTACGGTTGCCTGTGTGATAACCCCGATATTTCGATGCCTACCAGCCTCCACAAGCTTGGGGGAGAGTATGCACATCGAACAATCATTGGTAGGGAAGGTCTTATCTAATTGAGCCATTACACCTCCAATGGCGGGCGATGACTCCACTAAGTAGACAAGAAATCCCGACTCTGCTAAATCAAGTGATGCCTGTATCCCACCTATTCCTCCCCCTAAAACCAGGACAGCGCCTACCGTCTTAATTTCCGATTCGGTATCCATTTTCAACCTTAGTGAGCAGTTTGTCGACTGGAGGCGTATTCAAGTTAAGGCCAAGGTCAGCTACTGGATCTGCGCCCATGGCAAGACCAAGGAGTTGAGGATAAAGAAGAACAGGCATGTTATATTGCTTGCCAAACTTTTCCGATACCTTTTTCTGCTGAGCTGCATACATAAGGTAACAGGTCTGACATTGAAGAACCATGCAATCCACCTCTTTGCCTTCTAAGTTGTCAAGCTTTTTTGCTATTAAGGAGTGAGTCAAATCCACAGAATTGGGGAAGGTCTTCCCTCCACAGCACAAATCAAGAGTCTCATATTCAATAGAAGAGGCCCCGGTTGCCGAGATTAGTTCGTGGAGAGTCTTCGGGTTATCTGGTTCATCGAACCCTTCAGACATGCATCCTGGTTTCAGATAATGACAACCATAATGAGGCGCTACTTGAAGTCTTGATAAATCTCTTTTCGCCTCTTTCCTTATTGTATCCAAACCTATATCTTCATAGATAACTCTTGAGATGTGTTTCACCTGGGTTTTCCCATTGTATTCCAGACCTATAGTTGATAATTGTTTATTTATCCTGTCTCTTACCGCTTGCGTTTTTAGTTCTTCCGCTGCTTCTGTCAGGACACCAGCACAGGCAGCACAGAGGGCAACAATGTCTAAATCCCGGGCTTCAGCATAGGCTAGATTCATTACTGACAATAAAAGGCCAGCTTTCATGCTTATGTTTATCTGATTAGAACCACAACAGACAAGGTCTTCAATGTCAATTAGCTCGATCCCCAAATGCTTACAAATCCACCTGGTGGAGAGTTCGTACTGAGGAACCCTTGTAGGAGTAGTGCAACCCAAAAATATAGCATACCTGTTCATCATGATTGTGCTCTCGGTTCAATCTTATCAACACCGGTTGACTGGATTAATTTTGCCGCCTCTTTTCCATCACCCTTCAGCGGACGGAGAGAAAGTTCCTCCCTTTTTTTAACCCATGCTTCCTCCGTGGCAAATACTATTCCTGTTTTCATAACCTGCTTTGTCTGATTAACCCACGAGGGAGGAGCATATCCCTCCTTTGCCGCCATATTCTTTAAGACATTTAGTACACTGAAGAACTTCACATTCTGCGGGCAGCGTTGTTCACAATTATGGCAGGTAGCGCAATACCAGATATAAGGACTGCTTAACACTCTTTCCCTCATCCCAAGATTTACCATCCTAGCCATCTTCCTCGGATCATACTCTGGATATGCCTCGTGGATAGGGCATCCTGCTGTGCAGGTCCCGCAGGAAAAACAGGCAGTTATATCGCCAGCAGCCTCATGGGCTATCACCTCGGCCTTAAAATTTGGATCAAGCTCCGATACTCGGATTGGTTTATCAAGCATTGCCATTTTAATGTCTTAAGGAGAACGCTTTTCTAGATTAACCCCATAGCCTTTATGGCTACTTCTTTAACTTTAACCACTTC
>CAZYNG010000090.1:0-3189 GCA_964648615.1 uncultured Dehalococcoidales bacterium
CGAACATTAAATTCATATTTTGCACTGCCTGCCCTGCCCCTCCCTTTATCAAATTGTCCAGGCAGCTAATGACGATAACCCTGTTTGTCCTTAAATCGATGGTGGGGTAAATGATGCAGAAGTTGGTTCCTGTGGTGTATTTGGTTTGGGGAGGATTATCTGCTATGTGAACAAAGGGAGCATTCTTGTAAAAATCACGATAAAGCTGTTGTAGTTCCTTTTTGAGTAAATTACTATCCTTCAATGGAGCATAGCACGTGGTTAATATGCCTCGGGTCATCGGGACTAAGTGAGGCACAAAAGTCGCTGATAAGGGAAGCTCTGGATTTAATGCTCTCAGTTCTTGTTCAATCTCAGGCAGATGGCGGTGTCCTTCAGTGGCATAAGCGGAGGCGTTTTCATTGGTTTCAGCGTAATGGCTGGCTAAGGTCAAGGTTCTGCCAGCGCCGGATACCCCAGACTTGCTGTCAATTATTACTTCAGGTGAGATGACGGCTTCTTTGACTACCGGTGCTAATGCCAGGATAGCGCCAACGCTGTAACAACCAGGATTGGCTACCAGGCGTGCTGAAGCTATCTCCTTTTCATGAATTTCAGACAATCCGTAAATTGCTTCCTGCAACAAATCGGGAAATGGGTGGGTAAAGCCATACCATTTTGGGTATTCATTGGCGTCTTTTAACCTGAAGTCAGCACTGACATCGATGACCTTGATGTTTTGTGTCAGCAAAGAAGGCACTACGTCCACGCTTGATTTATGGGGCATTGCCGAGAAGGCAACATCTATATTGCTATCTACATCGGCTTCTATTAACTGGTTTATATCGCCCAGGTGCGGGAAAACCTCACCCAGCTTTTGTCCTGCAGCACTTCTTCCTGTAATAGATTTAAGTTCTACTTCGGGGTGGTGATGAAGCAGGCGAACTAGTTCGATGCCAATATACCCGGTAACATTTATTATGCCAGCTTCTATTTTTGACACTGAAAGTTATTATACTATGTAATATTTGATTAAGTGAAACAATAATGTTATTTTTATCATTTAATCTTATGGGGGAGGAGCATGCCTAAGATTTATTTCATAGATGTTACTAATCGGGACGGCGTTCAAACTGCTAATCTCGGCCTATCTAAGCTTGAGAAGACCATAATAAACATCTATCTCAATGAGATGGGTATCTTTCAATCTGAGTTTGGTTTTCCTACAACGAAACACGAGTCGGCTTACCTCCAGGCCAATTTAGAATTGGCTGCCGTGGGGGTTTTGCAACCTATGCGGTTGTCCGGGTGGCTAAGGGCGATAGTCAGTGATGTCGAAACAGCATTTAGGTTTGTTCCCGATATCCGACATCTCAATCTATCAATCTCTACATCATCCCAGATGATTTCCGGTAAATTCCATGGGGAAAAGAAGCGTGAGGATATTGTAGGGATGATGATTGATGCCGTGGAAGCTGCTAAAGCACTTGGAACTGAAAGTATTGGTGTAAATGCTGAAGATGCCTCCAGAACAGACATGGACTTTTTAATCGAATTTGCCTCAGCAGCAAAGGAACACGGAGCTCAAAGGTTCAGGTATTGTGACACTCTTGGCTACGATGACCCTTTTACCATCTATGAAACTGTCAAGACGCTGGCGGAAAATGTAGGGATTCCCATCGAACTTCATTGCCACGGCGATTTAGGTATGGCTGTCGCTAATTCTGTTGCTGGAGCTAAAGGAGCTATAGATGGTGGACAGGATGCTTATATCAACACCACGCTTAACGGGATGGGAGAGAGGGCAGGCAATGCTGACCTTGTGGCAACAATTCTAGCAGTGACTAAATCGAAAGGATTTGCCGGCAGGTATCGATTGGGGAAGCGAATTAACCTGAAAAAGGCGTGGAAGATAAGCAAATTTGCCAGCTATGCCTTTGGGGTTCCTGTCCCGATAAATCAGCCAGGGGTTGGAGCCAATGCTTTTGCGCATAGCTCTGGCATTCACGCTGACGGCGTGTTGAAGGATCCGGAGAATTATGAGCTGTATGACCTTGCTGAATTAGGCCGAGGAAAACTAGAGTTTGTGGAAACTGGCAGGGAGATATGTTTCGGTGAATACAGTGGAATATCCGGGTTCAGGCACATAATGGGAAAGATGGCGATAACCTTTGACGATAGTGCAAAAGCTAGAGAGATTCTGGAACTGGTGAGGTATGCCAATGTTGAGGCTCAAAAACCCCTTGTTGAGGACGAGCTGTTGTTCATCGCTGCGTATCCACAGATTGCAAGGAAACTGTTAACGTTAAACCCACTGGAGTAATGTCCTGTGTTTACTTGGCAGGCTGAATTTGCTCCCGGATTTACCGAATGTCTTCAATAAGATAGTTGAAAGTACCAGCAGGAGCGGTAATGCTGATGGTTTGCCCTTTTTGTTTACGTAACAAAGCTTTACCAATGGGTGAGGCGATGGAAATTATGCCCTTCGCTGGGTTTGTCTCTTTCGGGTCTGCTAGAGTATAGCGAAGCTCCCTGCCTGAGGCTGAATCACGAAGCTTCACTGTATTCCCAATTTTTATCTGTAAAGTATCTTGGGTTTCACTTATGACTGTTGCCGAATTCAGGATCAGCTCTAGCTCCTTTATTCTGCCCTCTAGGTGTGATTTATGTTCCCGTGCTGCTTGCAATGGTGCATTTTCGCTGAAGTCCTTGTCGGCTGCTGCCTGGCGTACCTCCCTAAGGACTTCGGAACGCTCGCTTTTAAGGGCGGTTAATTCTGCTTCCATTTTTGCGTGGCCTTCCTTGCTCAGGGTGGATTGCATTTTGGGAATTTGTTGAATCGCTGTGGCCGTTTTTGAGGCCGTTCTCTTCGCCCGAACATGGCTGGCTAGCTTTACCTTAGTGAAGCCCTTTCTATGGATATAGTTAAGGAAGGGTCTAATTGGCTCAGCGGCTGAAGGGGTAATCCGCTCGGTGTAGTCAGCTATATCAGGTGGGGTGATGCTGCTTGCTTTCCTGCTCACGCCAAGCCATCGCACAAGATTATAAATTTCTGCTTGTGCCTTTTCTTTTTGTTCCGGAGGCAAATTGCCCAGAAAGCTGTTAGCTACCTCGAGGAGTGTAGCATCCTGCTTGGAGGTATCTTCCATCAACGGAGTAATAATAAGACGGGAAGAGGAGTTGTGTCAATCGAGGGCGTAAATGGAGGTT
>CAZYNG010000090.1:3289-4474 GCA_964648615.1 uncultured Dehalococcoidales bacterium
TTGTAAGCTAGTTTGGCCAATAAAAAGGCGTAGGAAGGTAAGCTTCCTTCAGGGCAAAACTCCATTAAGTCAAAGCCAACTATGTGCTTGTGAGTTGCTGTTAGCTTAATTATCTTTAAAACCTGTTGCCACTGTAGGCCGTCGGGCTCAGGAGTACCTACCGCTGGCATAATTGATGGGTCGAGGACATCCACATCTATGGTTACATAAACATCGTCGCTAAGCGAAGATAACATCTGTTTTTCGAAGTTCTTATTTTCCGTTAAGGTGGGCATGTAAAAAACACTCAGCTTGTTCTCAGTTATGAATTGTTTTTCCTCCTGGCTGAGGCTACGGATTCCAACCTGAATAATGGGGCAGAGTTCATGGATACGGCGCATGACACAAGCATGACTATATTTGGTGCCTAGATATTCATCACGGAGGTCGGCGTGGGCATCTAGCTGCAGCACGGAAAGTCTGGGGAATGCCTCCTTAAAAGCTCTAACTGTTCCTAGGGTAGGCGAGTGTTCCCCGCCAATCATTACCACAAATTTCCCCTGCTTAATTAGTTTCTTGGTTATTTGATAAACCCTGTTGACCATTTCTTCAGGGCTGTTCATCATCGGTTCTACCTCAGGCAGGGTATGGATGCCGACTCTGCATATCTCACGCTCTAGTTCGAGGTCATAAAGTTCCAGATAGCGAGAGGCGTCAATTATGCTTTGCGGACCATAGCGAGTTCCGCTTCTCCATTCAGTGGTGCTATCATAGGGAACGGGCAAAATAACCACTTTGGCTGATCTTAAGTCGGAATAGGGTGGCTGTAAGCCGGCAAAGACTCTGGAGGGCATGAATGGCTGCCTGTTATCTTCCATGGTAAGCGAAGCCAGAAGTGACTGCGGCAATTGGTTTCATTTCTGACCACTCTCTATCGATCAAACAGGTTCTTGACTTGACTAACTGGAATTTGTCTTGAAAATCCCTTGTTACTTTTTCAGTGTCGAAGTCCTTGCAAGAAAAGACATCTATGTTGACATAATTTCGCTCGACAAAGGTATGAATAGCGATATGGCTCTCACTAATGAAGATAAATCCTGATATGCCCCAATCCTGGGGATTTGATCCTACACATCTAATCACATAAGGAGGTGAAATCTTGGTCATGCCAATTTTTGGTGGATAATTCTCTAGCCAGTGGGCGAC
>CAZYNG010000091.1:0-4441 GCA_964648615.1 uncultured Dehalococcoidales bacterium
GTACTCTGATATATAGGGAGTACCGAAACCGGCGGCAGGCTAACCTTTGCCATGCATTCTTATATTGCTAGTTATATTAATCTCTATGGGCTGACCGCACTTAGGACATGAGATTCCCATAACCAGAGGCTTCTCCATCATCCTTTCCACAAGAGTCGTAACTATAGAATCTATGTTATCCAGCCGCTCATCTATCAGGTCAAGACGCTTAATTAGCTGCTGGGCATCTAACTCTTCGGCACTTTCTATGATTAAGTCTCCCTTAGCTTAGTAAGATAATTTATAAACCCTTCTCCACAACACCCAGAGCTTCCAGTTCATCTTTATCACGTGTCATCAGCTTATCTACTTGTTCCGATACAGTGCGCTCCAGGTATTTACGAAATGCATCTCGCGCCGCCGGTGAATTACGCACTGCCTCCTTAGCTTTCTGCCATTCATCGCCAATTATCTCATTAATCTGCTCGGGACTCATCGGCTCCTTACCATGCCAGATGCTTTCCAGCCTGTCCAGAATCCGCTTCGTTATTGACCTCCTCAAACGATCAAGAGAAAAAACTTCCTCCCAGGCATATTCTTGTTCCGCTTTTCCCTCAGCCATAATTTATTCCCTCCTATGCAGTATTATAATAACGATTAACGATTATTATCGGTTTAACTGTGTGTCTTGTCAAGATATTGATTTACAGCGGCAAAAGATATACATTATTTGTTAGGGGGTGATTAAAAATGCCAGAAGTAGAAGTTGGGAATGTAACGGATTTTTTTGCCCAACCGGTAGTGGCTGGTATCGAACTAAGCGACACGGTGAAGACAGGGGACAAGATCCATATCAAAGGCGCCACCACGGATATGGAACTTGTGGTAGAGTCCATGCAAATTGACCGCGTAGATATCAGTACCGGCAAACCCGGCGACCTCATCGGCATAAAAGTTCCCGATAGGGTGAGGCGAGGCGACAAAGTCTACAAAGTTACTGAATAGCCTTCACTAAATTGGCCATTTCAATAGCTTCCATAGCAGCGAGGAAGCCTCGGTTGCCTTCTTTTGCTCCTGCCCTCTGAACAGCTTGCTCCAGAGTATCAGCAGTGATTACGCCCTGTATCACCGGTAGCCCGGTATCCAAAGTCACCCGTCCAATCCCTCTAGTTACCTCGGAGGATATATATTGAGAGTGCGGTGTGCCACCACGAATTACGGCGCCAAGGCATATTATGGCGTCGTATTTACCACTCTGCGCCAATTTCTTAGCTATCAGTGGAATTTCAAAACAACCTGGCGTCCAGGCAATATCAATATTCCCTTCCTCAACACCGTGACGCAGCAGAGCATCCTTCATCCCCTCTAACAACCTGGTGGTTATCATCTCGTTAAAACGAGAAACAACAACGCCAAATTTCAGCCCCTTTCCTACCAGTATTCCTTCATAACGACTAGTCATCATCTACCTCCTTTATATCGAGCAAATGTCCCAGCTTCTTTTGCTTGGTCTTTAAGTAATTGACATTGATCGGATTAGGGGAAATTACCAGGGGAACAATTTCCACTATTTTGAGTCCATAGCTTTCCAACCCAACTACCTTCTTAGGATCGTTGGTAAGCAGCCTTATTTTATGTAAACCTAAATCGGCTAAGATCTGAGCCCCGATGCCATAATCCCTTAAGTCTGGAGCAAAACCTAATGCTAAGTTAGCCTCAACGGTATCCAGACCCTGGTCCTGAAGCGCATAAGCACGAAGTTTATTATGAAATCCAATCCCTCTCCCTTCCTGTCTCATGTATAAGAATACCCCCCTCCCCTCTTCAGAGATTCTCTGCATTGCTAGCTTAATCTGCTCACCACAATCGCACCTCAAGCTTCCGAAAACATCTCCGGTAAGACATTCACTGTGAACACGCACCAGTACCGGCTCATCCCCGGATACATCCCCCTTAACCAGGGCAACATGCTCTGCCGGGTCAACAATAGATTTATAAGCTACAGACACAAATTCACCATATCTGGTGGGCAACTTGGCTTCAGTTACCTTTTGAACTAGCTTTTCATGGCGGTGTCGATAAGCAATAAGCTCCGCTATGGAGATAATCTTCAAGCTATACTTCTCAGCTATAGCTTCAAGTTCTGGCACCGTCGCCATATGCCCATCTTCATCCATAATCTCACAGATAACACCGGCAGGATAGCACCCAGCGAGTTTAGCCAGGTCCACAATGGCTTCAGTATGCCCTGCTCTCACCAATACTCCACCTTCTCTAGCACGAATAGGAAACACATGCCCCGGCTGAACCAAATCTTCAGGCTTGGTATCAGGGTCAAGCACCGCTTTTATAGTTTGTGCCCGGTCGAAAGCGGAAATCCCCGTGGATACCTTATCCTTCGCTTCAATGGACACCGTGAACGCAGTCGAGTATCTTGAAGTATTGTGCTGAACCATTAATGGTATTCTCAATTCATCCAGCCTTGGCCCGATGATAGGAAGGCAAATCAATCCCCGACCATGTTTAGACATAAAATTTATCGCTTCAGGAGTGACTTTCTCCGCAGCCATGGCTAAATCACCCTCATTCTCCCGCGACTCATCATCGATGATGATTACCACCCTACCCGCCTTTATATCTTCAATTGCCTCAGTAATGGAAGCTAACATACTACGTGCCTCACTTTGTAAATCCATATTCTTCAAGCAGGTCAAAAGTCAAATTTCTACCTGCCCTTTTATTGACTCGCTCCAGGTATCTGGCGATAACATCCACCTCTACATTAACTGAGTTACCAGGTCCCTTTTTACCCAGAATAGTGTGTTCAACTGTATAAGCTACTAAAGAAACGGAAAAGGAAAAATCGTCAACATCGACAATGGTAAGACTAATACCATCGACAGCAATAAAACCTTTTTCAGCAACATATGACATCAATTGTGACGGTACCGCAATCCGCACAATGCTTGAATCTCTTTGAGGAGTCATCGAAATCACCCTCCCCACATCATCAACATGTCCCAATACCAGATGACCACCAACACGTCCCCCCATTGTCAGGGCTCTTTCCAGGTTCACATGGTCACCATAGCGAAGCTCACCAAGATTGGTGCAATTCAATGTCTCAGGCATAACATCAACACTAAACCCATCATCATTCAAAGAAGCTACTGTCAAACAAGCCCCGTTAACCGCTATGCTATCGCCAGGTTTGGTCCCCTGAAGCACCTTCTCGGCTGCAATAACCAGGCGATTCGCGTCCGCTTCCCTGACAGTACCAATTTCTTCTACTATGCCGGTAAACATCTCTTCACCCTTCTACATATCCACTGACCAGTATATTATCGCCAAAGCTTCTGACGTCAACCCGGCTTAGATGGTGAGCCTCAATCAAGGAGTCAACTCCATTCCCACCTACTGCCGCTCTAGCCCCATCACCACCAATGACAATCGGCGAAATAAACACCAGAACTTTATCCACTAAATGGCCATCAAAAAATGACCCGAGCAGAGCACTCCCTCCTTCCACCAGCACACTGACTATCCCGCGCTTTGCTATTACCTTAGATAACTCCTCCACATCTACCTTCCCCTCTTTTTCCGGTAATTCCAGGACTTCAACACCAGCCTGGATAAACTTTTCCTTTTTCTCGATATCCATAGGTTTCACCGTGGCAATCAAAGTTTCGCCAGGTTGCCTGAGAACGTCGGCATCTAACGGCGTTCTTCCTTTACTATCAACAATTATCCGCAATGGCTGGGATTTCGTATTGCCACCTTTACCAGAGCAGCCACGGGCGGTAAGACGCGGGTTATCAATAAGCACAGTATTTACCCCGATCACTATAGCGTCCACTATATGTCGCACACTATGCACGTATTTCCTTGCCTCCTCGTTGCTGATCCACTTGGATTGCTTGGACCTCGTGGCGATCTTCCCATCAAGGCTCATGGCAAATTTAGCAATGCAGAACGGCAAGCTCGTGGTGATAAATTTAATGTAGGCTTCACTTATTTTCTGAGCTTCTTGCTGACGTTCACCGACATAAGTTCTAATGCCCCCTTTGTTTAGCTCATCTACCCCATTCCCTGAGACCAGGGGATTAGGATCAAGCAAAGCTATATGGACCTCTTCTATGCCAGCGTTGATTATCGCTTGTGTGCATGGCGGTGTTTTACCATAATGGCAGCAGGGTTCCAGAGTAACATACATAGTAGCTCCCCGTGCCTTTTCTCCAGCCTGGCGGAGCGCCATCGTCTCAGCGTGAGGCAAACCAGCAGGCTGTGTATGTCCCACACCAACCAGAGTACCACCCTTAACCACTACCGCCCCTACCGCTGGATTTGGACTGGTATATCCCAGAGCTAACCTGGCTAGAGAGAGAGCACATCCCATATAGTCTTCGGGTGATGCCATCATCTAACGCTCCTGGAAATCCTTAAAGTACCTGCTCGCCATGGG
>CAZYNG010000092.1:0-4406 GCA_964648615.1 uncultured Dehalococcoidales bacterium
AGCAGCAAGTAGCCTTCGCCTTATGCTTACCACATACTTCAGCGGCTGTGTCACAGGCTGTTGATGGGCACTACTGAGGGACTTGGTCGCAGAGCAGTTATTTAAAGGTTACCTTAAGTAAATGTGCAGAGCAGGAAATACAGGGGTCATAGGCTCTGACTAGCATCTCCAGAGTGTGCCTGATCTCATCCTCAGGTTGGCTAAGTATAAGCGGTACCAGGCCTTCCATATCCTTTTGGATGTTGTTGTGGTTCTGATTGGTAGGAATAATGCAGTTGGCCTTGGTCAACACGCCGTTATCGTCATAGGTATAATCGTGGAACAGGATGCCCCGTGGGGCTTCTACTGCCCCGATGCCCCTCCCTGCCCGCACCTTTACTGTGTTATCCTCTTCTGCCAGCCCTCTGGCCAGTATCTGGTCAATAATGTTGAGACTATCCTGTACCACGTGAACAGACTCGACAATTTGAGCTGCGGTTATCATAAACGGGTTATGGCAGGGAGCACTCAGTCCAAGTTCCTTAGCTGCCCTCTTGGCTCGGGGCAGTAGTTGTTCATGATTAATATTGAAGCGAGCCAGAGCCCCCACCATATAAGAATCCCGCTTGTTCTTGGTGTACTTGGCGGTGGAATGGGGAACACAGAACTCGTTGGTTACCTCTAGGTAATTACTCAGGGGTGCAATGCCAGCGTCTGTGGAAGCTATCTCACCACTGATAAAGGCATACTCCTTGGGGTCTTTAAGGGCGATATACTCTGTCTCCCGGTTGAAATCAGGAATGCTCAAGGTCCTAAATAACTCTACCGTGGTATCGAGGTCAACCAGAGCATTCTCTAGTCTCCCCCTGATAGCTTTGAGTTCACCAAGGTCAGGTAGCTTGGCGAATCCTCCAACGATGCAAGAGATAGGGTGAGTTTTCCTACCTGCTAAGATTTCAGCAAGGTTATAGGCCAGCTTCTTCAACCGCAGTGCCATCAGCACTACATCCTTATGTGTTTCCACTAAGGGGAAAACGCTACCTACTCCCAGGAAGTCTGGGGCGGCAAGGAAAAGGATGTGCAATATATGACTTTCCAGAATTTCGGCGTTATACAGTAATCTGCGCAAGAGCAGTGTCTGCTCTGATGGTTGGATGCCAAAAGCAGCTTCAGTGGCCTGTATCGATGCGGTAGTATGAGCAATACAGCAGATACCACAGATTCGGGAGGCGATATGAGGGACATCCTCGTAGTATCTACCACGAAACATAGCCTCAAACAACCGGGGTGACTCGGTAACTTCCCATCTCAGTTCCTCGATTTTGCCATCTTTGGCATTCAACACGATATTGCCATGCCCCTCCACCCGGCTCACCTGATGAACATTGACATTGACCTGTTTCATTTGGTCACCTCCGCGTATGTATTGTAAATCTTAAACTTCTCAACTACCTGTTCTACCGTCAGGCCATACTTCTGAAGTATATCCTTCTCTGAGTCGACGTTAGGATCCTCAACCAAGCCACGGCAGCCCCAACAATGCCGCCCGCTGGTGACACATATTGCGCCACAGCCTGCCCTGATTACCGGACCAAGACATGTCATGCCTCTTTCGAAGACACAGACATTGCCTGCCATCTTACACTCGACGCAAACGGGGTAGCTGGGTATATCCGGTTTCTTGCCCAGCAGTAACGCCTTGATTACTTTGAGAAGCTCAGCGGTGGTTGGAGGGCAGCCTCTCACATAATAGTCTACCGGTATCACGGCATCTGCAGGGCGGGCAGGAATGGTATCGTAGTATTTGGCGTCCTCGCCGTAGACTATCCGCAGTGCATCCTCCATAGGGAGGTGGTTCTTCAAGCAGTTGATTCCTCCAATACAGGCACAGGCACCCAGGGCGACAACAACCTTAGCTTGGTTGCGTATTTTTTGAAGCCGCGGTATCTCTGACTCCCTAGTTATGCTCCCCTCAACAAAGGCAATATCGTAGCTATCTTCCCTCTCTGTTTTAACCTCCCTGAAGTTGACAATATCCACTGCGTTAAGCAGATCAAGAAGCTCTTCACCCTCAAGATTGAGCGCGTCTAATTGACATCCTTCACAGCCAGTAAAATCAAAGAATGCTACTTTAGGTTTCATTACACTGCCTCCCTTATATTTCTCAGTTGGGCTAAGGTAAATACTGGTCCCTCCTGGCACACATAGACACCATTAATTTGGCAATGCCCGCACTTGCCGACACCACACTTCATCCTTCGCTCCAGCGATAGGATTATGTTCTCATCGGCAAGACCTTTCTTCTTCAGTTCACCGATGACAAACCGGTACATTATGGGCGGTCCCACTACTACCGCCATGGTCTTCCCAGGGTCAATATCGACTTTTGGGATAAGTGTGGTAATAACTCCCACATTCCCCTTCCAACTTTCGTCCCCTTTATCCACCGTCTCCTGAAATTCAATCTCCGGGCTCCGACTCCAGAGGTCGAGCTCATCCAGGAACAAGCGCTCCGCTGGTGACCTGGCTCCGAAGAGCAGGATGACTTTACCAAAAGAACTCCTGCGGTCAAGGATATATTGCACCAGTGAACGTAGCGGGAAGAGACCGATGCCTCCAGCTATCAGCAGGACATCCCTGCCGTCAAGAGCCTCTAGTGGAAAGCCATTGCCGAAGGGACCACGAATGCCTACCATAGCTCCCCTTTCCAGAGCATGCAAGGCGTTGGTCACATTGCCTACATTTCTTACCGCTAGCTGGAAAGTCCCGTCCTTGGTCGGCGATGACGAGACGGAGATAGGTGACTCGCCAATGCCCATGATTGAGACCTCGACAAACTGCCCTGGACGGTGCCCCAGCTCTTTGCCGTCCTTGAACCTGAATTCGAAGACCTTCTCATTTGGAGTCAGTTCGTCGATCTTCACCACTTCGGCAAGCCGAGGCGCATATAGTTCAGTCTCTGGCTTCACTTCCCTGATTGTGCGCATGGCTGCTTCTTTAGCCTGGACTGATTCGGCTATGGCATTGAAGGCCTCTAGCGGGCTTGCGATCTCAGCCAAGCATGCGGTGGCGCACCGACCGCAGCCTACGCAGCCAACCTTGCCATATCTCTCAAGAATGTATTTCCCTTTGCGGTAGATTCGGTGCCGGAACCGGCTGGCTTTGTCATGCCGAAAATTCTCTCCAGTGGCTACCTTGGCAAAATCGACCAGCACACAGCCGTCCCACTGACGTAATCGTTCCCCATCCTTCAGGTTTAGTACTACTTCGTCCTGGACATCAAAGCAAAAACAGGTGGGGCACACCATGACACAGGAGCCACAGCTAAGGCAAGTTTCACTCCTCGATTCCCAATATGGGTCATCGTAGCTTTCTTCTAATAGCTTTGGCAGTCTTTCCCTAGGCACATTAAGGGAAAGCTCATACTTAGCTAACGCCTCGTCTCTCACTGCCTTCTGTTTAGCTACCTCATCGCCACTGGGTTCTCTTACTTGGGCATACTTTGCCAGAAGGTCAGCGCCCTTTTCTGACCCCACGGTTATCATATAGTCAGCACCGATATTTGTCAGCAATAGGTCAAAGCCAGTTTCGGTCAGGTAAGTGCCCATGCTGGGGGCGAAGGACTTGGGAGATGGATTAAGGCAATCGGCCCCGATGATGATAGTATTCTGCCGTCGGGCAATGTAATTAGGGTCGGGGTTGGTAGTCATGAATGCCTCGTCCAGTAGCTCAATAGCCTTAATATCGTACGGGTGTACGCCAATGATGGCCCTGGGAGAAGCTTCAATCACCGGCTCGACCTCTGGCTCGTCACCAATCTTGAACCTAAGCAGGGTTTCCTTGGCTGGCAGGAGATATTTGGTGGGTGACATAACCGTAACATCATAGTCAAGGCAAAGTTCCTCGAAGCTGGCTATCCTATCGTAAACGTACTTGCCATGCCTGGACTTGACCCCGACTACCTCCCTCTCTTTAGCCAGACCTTCCACCATAGATTTCAGGCTGTCTTTGGTAATGACGAAGGCTTTCTTAACCTCAACTACTTCTACAACGGGAGGTTTAGGCCTTATTTCTACCTCAGTGGTAAACGTCGGCTCTCGACCTACCGCGCTAAGGGTTTCCCGAACAAGTCTTTCCAAGTCATCGGGGGCAACGGGTTTGATTAGATAATCAATAGCACCCAGCTTCGTTGCCTCGGCTGTTGTCTCTGCTGAGGGATAAGCAGTTATGATAATGGACTTAATCCACGGTCGTTGTGTCTTTACCTCCTTTAGTACCGTGATCCCGGTTTTCCCAGGCAATCTCAAGTCCAGAACCATAACACTGAAGTCCTGTTTCTCCACCATCTCCAGGGCTTCCTCACCAGTCTCAGCCGTTGCCACCTGGTAGCCAGCATCCTTGAGCCAATCCCTAATCGACTCCCGCAC
>CAZYNG010000093.1:0-4394 GCA_964648615.1 uncultured Dehalococcoidales bacterium
TCCATAAATCCGCAAGCAGTAAAATAGTTAATAACCCAGAATGACCAGGCACGCGCCTCACCCTTGGACTTTATGACTTTCGGTGTTAACTTTTTCATCAGGTCACCTCTCTATCAGCTAGTAAGATAACTATTGCTATCAATACAGTGACTAGATATACAATACCCCAAAAAGCTCCCATCCCGCTTGGCACCGTGGCAATTACTAAGG
Source organism: uncultured Dehalococcoidales bacterium (assembly GCA_964648615.1). Taxonomy (GTDB): domain Bacteria; phylum Chloroflexota; class Dehalococcoidia; order GIF9; family AB-539-J10; genus CG2-30-46-19. The sequence goes on from CAZYNG010000093.1 coordinate 211, forward strand.
CAGCTATATGTAAAACAAGGAAGAAAAATGCAAAACGAAAAAAATGGTAAGCTGGTTGCACCTTCTTTCCCGGTATATCTTCACCACAAGAATAGGTGGCGAGCTTCTTTCCCTCTACTTTTGTTCTTGGTCCCAGGGTGCTTGCTGCTTTGTAGACGAGGTAGGCAATGACTAGAAATATAATGAACGTAATTGGTGGAGAAAGTATAAACTGACTCATAGACCTCCTGCAAAGCCCATTAAATATTGTACAGCAGGATTAACTATTTTCAAACCAAACTCAGGGTAAACACCGAGCAACACGGTGAGAATAATCATGACAACGATGGGAACATATATCCATGCCGAAACCGGTCTGGCTTTCTCTGCTCTCTCTGAGATATCACGAGAGAACAGAATGGTATTCAAGGCTGGAAGATAGTAACCTAAGGAGATCGCACTATTTAAAATCAGCAGGCTCATGGCTACAATGCCCCAACCACCAGCATCAACACCGCCTTTACAAATGAAGAATTTACTGATGAAGCCATTAAGAGGTGGCACTCCAGCTAAAGCTAAAGCAAAAAAGGCGAAAGCAACCCCCACTAATACATTTCTTCGCCCTATCCCCCTCATTTCATGCAGATCACTGGTGCCGATAGACTGAAGAATAGCCCCGGCACATAGAAATGCTCCCCCTTTCATCACTGCATGGTTCAGAATATGGAAAAAAGCACCTCTAAATGCGTACTCACCGGCAATTGGCAGATAGTTAAGTGCCAGCCCAATTGCCATCACTACATAGCCCATATGCGCTATGCTGGAATAAGCCAGCATCCGCTTCAAATCCTTTTGCACCAATGCCATGAAATTGCCCACGAACATGCTAATGATGCCGAAAATTATCAGCACTACCCCGGGGTGAATTGCTGTGGGCATCAGTATTGCTAGGGCTTTGAGCATCGCAATAGCTCCTGCTCCACTGGTAATGCCCGATAGCAAGGCGCTTATCCCACTAGGGGCGGCCTGATAAGCGTCGGGTAGCCACATATGAAGCGGAACTATAGCTACTTTCACTCCGAAACCGACTATAATGAGACCGGCAGCGGCGATGGCCATCCCCGGGTCCATGTTCGTTACCGATTGCGCCAGGGTATTCAGGTCAAGATTGCCGGTATACATAAATATTATAGAGATACCACCAAGAGCCAGCAAAGATCCAGCGATGCTCATGATGGTGTACTTAACTGCTGCTTCCACAGGCTCCCATTTTTCTTTCCGGAAGGCAACCAGTGCATAAGAAGGGATAGCCATAACTTCGAAGAAAACAAACAGGTTAAATAGGTCTCCTGCAAATCCAATGCCTATGGCACCGGCAAGCATAAGGAGGATGAGGGCGTAATACCTGCTCAAGCCAGGACTATCTTTCATATGGCTTACATCGTAGGTTAAGACCAAAATCCCCAGCCCCACCGCTACCACACCCAGAAATATTGCCAGCCCATTAGCCTCAAGGAATGTTTGAGCACCCCAGAGGGAATAGGTTACACGCCCGCCTCCAGGATAAAGATTAAGGAGTTCCACCAAAGCAATAACCAAGAACAGGAGAGAAAATAAACCCGTAAATTTAGGCTTAGGATACGTACGACCAAAAAGGTAAGTTAAAAGAGCCCCAACGAAGAGTGTAATAATAGGAGCAGCAGGTGAAATATTCAATTTAGTACACTCCCCAAGCAAATAGCATTATCAAAAATATTACAAGTCCTATGGCTATCGCTAAGTTGTTATAATTCAAGTCCCCTGTTTGTAATCTCCTGAACTGCTGGCAGAAACTGAAGAGACCTTTCACAATAACCCGGTTGTAGAAGATGTCAATCCAGTAAGCTCTGAACAAGGGCAAGGTAAGGGCAGAAGGCTTTTGATATGCATTTATAACAGTTGCTCTCCATTTTAAAGTTAGAACTATTAGAGTAACTATTATAGCGGCGGTAACCCAGATAATGGGGCTAGTGAAAGCATGTTGGATAAGAGCAGCTAAAGACATATGCGTTATGTGATAACCGACTGGCAGGGAGAATGCCATGTTTGCTGTATAAGGAGATATACAAAGCCAGAATAGGAAAGAGCCAAGAGCTAGTATAATCAAAGGTCCAGTCATTTGCGGCGGAGATTCATGAACTTCGGTTGAAGTTCTTTTCTCTCCTTGAAAGGCAAGCCAATACATTCGCCAGGAATAAGCCGCGGTAAAGAAAGTAGCTATGATAAGGAGAGCAAGAGGTCCATAAGCTCCGCCCTGTAACAAGTTTGCCATAATCATATCTTTGGAGAAAAAACCGCTCCAGATAGGAATTCCCACTAGTGAAAGAAGCCCGAAGATGAAGGTAATACGTGTAATTGGCATATACTTAGCCAGTCCTCCCATCTGGCCCAGGTCTTTGATTCCCCCAGTCATATACATAATGGAACCAGCGCCAAGGAAGAGCAGTGCCTTGAATATTCCGTGACTTACAAGGTGGAACTGACTAGCTAAAAGCGCTCCTACCCCAATAGCTGCCATCATATATCCCAGCTGGCTGATAGTAGAATATGCCAGCACCCGTTTAATATCCCACTGTGTTAGCGCTATTGTTGCTGCCATAAGAGCGGTTATTGCTCCAATCCAGAGCAGTGCCGTAGGCCACCAGGCTAGCGCAGCGAATATGGGATAGCTGCGAGCAAGCAGATATATACCAGCGTTGACCAGGCAAGCGGCGTGAATCAGGGCAGTGATAGTAGTAGGGGCTGCCATAGCATCCGGTAACCAGACATGCAGAGGAAACTGCGCTGATTTACCTATGGCTCCAGCAAGAAATCCGGCGCCGGCTAGACCGAGAAGGGTGAAGGAGATGAGGCCAGCCTGTGACGCACTCATTATCTCGAAGATGTTAAGAGTTCCTGTAGCATGCCATAAAATTAATATGCCGGCTAAAAGTCCAATGTCTCCTATCCTGGTCACGATAAATGCCTTAATCCCGGCTGGTACAGGCTCTGGTTTATGATAGTAATAAGCAATTAGAGCATAGGAACAGAATCCAATAATCTCCCAGAAGACGTACATAACTAGAAGGTTGCTGGTTAAGGCCAGTCCGATCATGCCACCAATAAACAACAGTGCTTGCCAATAATATCGTGACAGTGAATACTCTTCAGATGCCGGCTTCATGTATTGAGTGGAAAATAACAAAACCAGGGCTCCGATGACGCCAGCAACTATAGCTACGACAACACTGAAGGAGTCGAGGCAAACATTGAATGGTATCCTGCCTGCCCCCGGTATCCACATAAAGCCTTCTACAGCTCCTTCTGTGATATAGGGAATTAGCGATAAGGTCAGGCCCCCGGTGATAAAACCTAAGGCTACGGCATATATCGTCCTGGCTTTGGCGCTTATCCTTTCAACAAGATAGGTAAAGGGGCCAAGTACTATGGGTACCAATATGGCAAGCAAAGCTATCAATACACCAGTTTCCATTTCCTAGCCTCGAAGCCTCTTGAGAATATTGATGTCCAGACTACCTGTATGCCGATACGCAGCCACTACCAGAGACAGGGCAACCGCTGTGCTAACTGCCTCAATTAGGATGATGGTCACTACTATAGCCTGAGCGATTTGCTCGTTCCCTTGGAGGTTACCAGCGAGGATAAAACTTAAAGTGACTGCTTTGGCGATAACCTCAACTCCGATTATTAATTGGATTAAATTTCTTCGGCTTATTAAGCAATAAATCCCAATGCCTAAAAGGATAACGATTGCTGCTATATAAAGCTGCCATAAATTCATTGCTGAGATCTCCTAACCAATGTAAGGATGCCAAAAGTCCCAGCCAGGATCACTAGTAGTTGAAGAAAGACATCAAGGGGACGGAATTCCCACAAAGCGCTACTAAAGGTTTGGGGGCCACCTAGAACATAGACCGCAGGCTGAGGTGAGTGGATCAATATCAAAACGGAAAAAACCACAAATATTACGCCGAATACCACCCCTAGTATACTTCTTGTCAATTCCTCATCTTCTCCTGGTTAAACTGATAGCTGCTACGAATAGCGCTGTGATTAAGCCAGCGCAGACAGAGAGTTCAATTACTGCGGCATAGGGAGAATTTAAGCGGTAAAAGATTATTGCTAATGCAGCGCTCAAAGCCGCCAATGAAATCGCAGCAGAAAGT
>CAZYNG010000094.1:0-4257 GCA_964648615.1 uncultured Dehalococcoidales bacterium
TGAATACTTGCTCACTTGGCAAAGACCTTTCCCCTCGGCTCATAGTTTCTTCAATCAGCTCTTCCACCAAGGTAAGCCCGGTTTCTAAAGTATCGATGAATTTTTCCTCCTCCGCCCTGGTAATTTGGTCAATCATAGCTCGATTGACAATTAATTCAGGGTATACCTGGTTCATCCTGCTAACAGTAGCGGTGGTGATTTCAGAGAGGAAAGGCTTGTCTAGGCCAAGCCTTCTCCCGAACAGAGAGGCACGCCGCAATATCCGCCGCAGCACATATCCCCTACCTTCGTTTGAAGGCAAAACACCATCAGCGATAAGAAAAGCAATACCACGACTATGCTCAACAACAATCCTTATAGCGCGGTCAATATCTTTCTCCTCACCATAGCTTTTCCCCGCTAGCTCAGTAACTCGTTCTATTAAGGGGAGGAAAAGGTCTGTTTCGTAACACGAGGGCTTGCCCTGGACAGCGGCTACAGTCCGTTCCAATCCCATGCCAGTATCGATGTTCGGCTTAGGCAAAGGGATACGCTTACCATCGGTGGTCTGATTATATTGAGTAAACACCAGATTCCATATTTCCGAAAAGCGTCCACATTCACAATTGGGCTTACATTCGGGTCTGCCACAGCCGAATTCCTCGCCATGGTCATAATGAATTTCACTACACGGTCCACAAGGTCCTGAGTCGCCGGTTGGTCCCCAGAAATTATCTTCCTCACCAAATCGCAATATCCTCTCAGCAGGAACACCAACTTGCCGCCAGCAGGCAAAAGCATCATCATCATCAAGGTAAACACTTATCCACAATCGCTCCCCAGGGAGTTTTAGATACTCAATGACAAATTCCCATGCCCAGGAGATAGCCTCTTCCTTGAAATAATCTCCTACACTGAAATTCCCCAGCATCTCAAAAAGGGTAAGATGCTTGCTATTGCCGACGGAATCTATATCGGTGGTGCGAAAACACTTCTGGCAAGAAGCTAGTCGCGGTCTTGGTGGTTTTTGTAATCCTAAGAAATACGGCCTAACCTGTACCATGCCCGCCGTAGTCAATAGCAAACTGGTGTCCTTGTGGGGAATTAAAGATGAGCTGGGAATAACCCTATGTCCCCTTTGCTCGAAAAAGCTTAAAAAGACTTCCCTGATCTCGTCGCTAGTCACTTTTCCATTGCCCTCAATTCCACAAATTGAAGCTAGACAGTAGGTATGTTAGCATAAACATTTGTATGCAACAAAAACAGATCAGAGACTTCTGCATCATCGCCCATATTGACCACGGCAAGTCAACTCTGGTCGATCGCCTGCTGGAAGTAACCAAAACTGTACCTGAACGGCAAATGCAGGAACAATTCTTAGACCAAATGGAACTAGAGAGGGAAAGGAAAATCACCATCAAAGCCAAGGCGATCCGTATGGACTATAAGGCGCCTAACGGTCAAGAATACCAACTAAATCTGATTGATACACCGGGCCACGTTGATTTTACCTATGAAGTGTCACGGAGTTTAGCTGCTGTGGAAGGCGCTATTCTGGTAGTCGATGCCTCTCAAGGAATCCAAGCCCAAACTTTGGCTAACGTGTCAATTGCTATGGAGCATAACCTCCATCTTATTCCAGTGATTAACAAGATTGACTTGCCCAATGCTCAACCAAACGAGGTAGCTGAAGCACTGAAACACATTTTGGGATTCGATGAAGGGGAAATTATCTTCGCTTCAGCCAAGGAAGGCCAGGGAATAGACAAAGTTATGCAAGCTATCATCGAGAGGATACCATCCCCGCAGAGAAATCAAGATGCTCCGCTAAGGGCATTAATCTTCGACTCTAAATATGACCCCTATAAGGGCGTTGTCGCCTTCGTCAGAATTGTTGATGGCAATATTTCAGAGGGTGAGCAATTGAAACTAATGTCCACGGGTCAGCTGTCCGAAGCATTAGAAGTGGGCATCTTCAAGCCCGAAATGCTTCCGCTACCAATTTTAAACGCCGGGGAGGTTGGTTATATCGCTACAGGGCTAAAGAATGCCAGCGATTGTCGTGTAGGTGACACAATCACTTCAGCCCGTAATTCTGCTTCTCAACCCCTGCCAGGCTACCACCCGACAAAGCCAATGGTCTTTGCCGGACTTTATCCTATGGAGGTAAAGGACTACCGGAATCTCCGTGACGCACTGGATAAACTGCGGCTAACCGATGCTTCGCTATCCTATGAACCAGAGAGCAGTAATGCACTGGGCTCAGGATTTCGTTGTGGATTCCTAGGTCTATTGCACATGGATATTGTCCGAGAGCGCCTGGAAAGAGAATATGGGTTAAGGATATTGATTACCGCACCCAGCATAGCATATCAATTACATAAGAGGGATGGCACGACAGTCATGGTAGATAATCCAGCAAGGCTGCCACCATCCTACGAAGTCAAGGAGATTGACGAACCCTGGATATCCGTCAGCATTATTACTCCAAACAAGTATATTGGCGCTCTGATGGAGTTGTTGCCACTTTACAAAGGGCAATTCCAACAGATGGAATATTTAAGCGAAAACAAAGAGGAAGGCGACTCCATCTGGAAGCAAGCCATACTAAAGTATAATATGCCACTAAGTGCTATTCTTGTTGACTTTCACGATCGCCTCAAATCATGCACACAAGGTTACGCCTCTTTAGACTACACTTTCGCTGAGTATCACCCGGTACATTTAGTAAAACTGGAGATTCTGGTTAACAACCAGTCTATCGATGCCTTATCTCGTATTGTCCATGCTGATCAAGCCTCCGCTGAAGGGAGAGCACTAGTTAAGAAGCTTAGACAGCTTATCCCGAGACAGCTATTTGATGTAGCCATCCAAGCAGCAGTTGAGGGGAAAATAATCGCTCGAGAAACCGTTAAGGCACTGAGAAAAAATGTGCTCGCTAAGTGCTATGGAGGCGATGTCACTCGCAAACGGAAGCTCCTGGAAAAACAAGCTGAGGGCAAAAAACGACTAAAGAGGGTGGGGAGAGTCGAAATCCCTGAGGAAGCATTCATGACAATGCTAAAAAGGGATTAAGCTTGGTAATTTATTTAATTTTTCTGTTTAAACTATTGACATCCAAATTGTGGGTTTGCTATTCTGCTAGCTACGTAAAGTAACAAAAAAAGGAGGGTTGAGCTATGGCAACAGCTTATTGTGTGAAGTGCAGAGCCAAGGTCGAGATTAGGAACCCAAGAAACGTTACACTCAAGAACAAGCGCCCGGCAGTACAAGGCAATTGCCCCAGGTGCGGCACAAAGGTATTCCGCATCGGCAAAGGCTAAACAAAGTTACTTATCCCACCGGAAAATTTAAGCGTTGCTTAAAAGAGGGCGGAGGTTTTCTCCGCCCTACGGTTATCAGCTTAGAAGGAGAGGGTTACGTGCCTCTTCATAACCTTCCGTTTTTGCTATACTATATTTGTATCTTATATCATTACTTTTGAATGCAAGGTAAATTTGCTGCTGCCTCGGATTTTATTGAACTAAGTGCTGAGTTGGTATACCAGAAGGATCAGCTTTGGCCGTAAGTATCACAATTTACGGCGGTGCAGCAACAATCGGCGGAAACAAGATTTTACTTGAAGCCGATGAGACCATTATATCTTTTGATTTTGGCATCAATTACAACCTCTGGTCTCAATATTTCGAAGAATATCTAAAGCCTCGCAGTGCCAGAGGATTAGCTGATTTATTTGAAACTGGTGTCCTTCCCGCTGTTAAAGGCATATATCGGCGGGACCTTGAACCCTCCTGGGAAAACATATGGGATAGAGTAAGTCCAAATACCAGGGTCAGAGAAATACATCCAGATGCTGTGCTACTCTCCCATGCTCACCTTGACCATAGTGGGCACATATCTTTTTTGCACCATGATATTCCCATTGTCTGTAGCACAACCACAGCATTTCTGGTTAAGGCAATTCAAGATTCAAGTAGAGGAGATTTCGAAAAAGAAGTATGCTACGTCATTCCCCGGGAAGAACAAGGCGGTCGGTTGACTCCCAAGGACTATCACGAATATCGCTCAATGCAAAGGCAATTTTGCTTCGCTGACGCAAAACTACTATCCACCGAAGCTGGTAAATTCTGGCAAGAATCTCCTACCCGCAGGAAGATAGAGCCCAAGCAGCCAATAACCATTACCACGATTGGCAATCTGCCAGTGAGGAATTTTCCTGTTGACCACTCTATATATGGAGCAACCGCCTTTGCTGTCAAGACCAGCCAGGGTTGGGTA
>CAZYNG010000095.1:0-4146 GCA_964648615.1 uncultured Dehalococcoidales bacterium
CCATGAGGAAGCGAAACCCTCTTACCCCTGGGTTTAGCCAGCAAACTCCTTATCGCTTCAACATGGTTTACCTCGATGTCTCGGGCATTTCCAAGAATCCTGATTATCGCCAGTCTTATTAACTGGCGTTGTAGCGCTATAGGCAATGGGGCAACTTTCTCCCTGTCAAGATAGACAACCTGTTCCTCCTCCCTGGCTACCTTATCCCACAATTGCAACGCTTGCTGTTCAATAAAGGAAACATCACCGTCAGCAATTTCAGCAAGGCGAACAAGGGCCCTATCTATGCCGGGATTATATTTTCTGAGCAACGGCAATAGCTCGAGGCGAAGACGATTTCGCAAAAAGGATAAGGAGAAGTTGGAGGAGTCGCTGCGGGGCTCAAGCTGATGCTGCTGACAATAGCTCATTGTCTCCTCCCGGGTAATCTCAAGGAGAGGTCTTATCACCCGGATGCTATTTACCACGGGCAAGCAAGGCTTAAGACCACATAATCCGGCAGTGCCCGCACCTCGCAAAATATGTAGCAAAATTGTCTCCACCTGGTCGTCTCGAGTATGACCCACGGCTACCAGCCGGGCGTTAACATTTTTAGCCACGGTTGCCAGGAAGTCATAACGTAGCTCTCGCGCAGCCTCTTCAACAGAACAATTTCTCTCCCTACGATAAGCATTTACATCCCGTGCATCGATAGTTACTGGAACATCAAGAGAGCCAGCCAGATAGGCAACATACCTGGCATCCGCCTCAGCTTCAGCGCCCCGAAGCTGGTGGTTTAAATGAGCAGCATGAACTCTTATTCCTAGCTGCTGTTGCCATTTTGTAAGCAGGTCGAGCAAGCAAACTGAATCAGCACCACCGGATACTGCAACAACCACCTTTTCCCCGGTAGCAACTAGGCTATGTTTGTCAACGAAGTTTAACACCCTGGATTCCAGTTTGGTCTTCTCCATAGCTTAGATAGGCGCGTGCTTGTATTCGTGAGCTAACTTCACTCGCTCATTATATGAGGGATGGTCACGAAACAAAACCCTCTCCCAGTGCACAGGTTCAGCTTCACTCAAATTCTGGTCAGTCAGCTTAGTCATTAGATTGATAAAACCTTCAGGATTGTCACTTAACTGCAGCGCTGCCTTATCCGCTGCCAGCTCAATGTGTCGGCTATACCAATTGAGTGGTAGGCGTAATATAAAAAATAATGCCAGCAGAACCATAAGCAACCACGGGAGACCGGCAATATCACCTATCGACTGGTAGGGAAATAGCGCCACACCACCCTCCAGAGCGAGATTTGCCACATAAAATGCCAATAGAAATGCCATTGCCTGAACGCAAAAAAGTTTGGCAATATCATGGTGAAGGTGATGCCCGAGCTCATGAGCCAGGGCTACCTCTATTTCTTCAGGGGAGTATTCCCTGAGCATGGTATCGCTGAGGATAATCCGCCTCGTTTTACCAAATCCACCAAGCATGGCGTTAGCCGTGGTGCTCTTACTGCTTAGATTTATGGTAAATATATCCTTAATATCAATCCCGGCTCGCTGTGCCAAGCACGCCAGCCTCTGCTTCAATTCGCCATCCGGCAACGGTTCTAATTTGAAAAACAACGATATTAAAATAGTGGGGGCAAGCAGGGTGAGAACGAGACTAACTAAGAGCACAATCACCCAGGCTGCCAACCACCATAGTGAGGGAAGAAATTCTATAAGCCAGTAGGCAGCTATAACCAGACACACCGATAGCAGTAACCCTAACGCCAAAGTCTTAGTTCCATCCGCCAGCCAGCTAGTTAGCTTTTGGTGTGATAGGCCAAAGCGATGGGGCAGAACAAAGTCTTGATAATAGACTAAAGGTGCCATCATTATTCCCAGACCAAATGCTAGAATGAGGAAGTATAATGCCGCTGACAACGGCAGGGGAAAGACAAGGAATTCGGCTAGCTTTGCTGAAGCACCGCTCAGAAGCAGCGCCAGTAGCAAAACGATGCCTATCCCAAGCTCAATGAATAACAACCTTCGTGTCAACTTACTATATTGTCGCGCTTTCTGCTGACGCTCAGCATCGAGGAAAGTCTGCGACAAGCTCATTTTTGCCCTAAAAATCTGGAGAAGTTTTAGGGGACCCGTTCTTTTCATTGCTTCAAAATCAGCTTCGTGCGGTGGATAAACTCAGGATAACCGTTGAAAGACAGGGCGCTAACCACTTGCTCGGGACGACCGCTGCCAGTGGTATCACACATCAATCTCATTCCCAAAATACACATAGGTTCCTCACTCTGGTCAGGATGATAGCTAACAAGCCAGAGACTGTCTATCAACGCACGCAGATCATACGAACGCACTTTTTCGCCTCTAGAATGATGCCAGGGCAGTTGTTTAACTTGAAGCAGTGAATCCAGCGACTCTTGTATCTCCTGCTCTCTTTTTTCTGTTTTTATACCAACATGATATTCACTGAACGCAAGCATTGATTGAAGCGATGGCAGACGAAGAGCGACATCCCAGACCTCAAATATCTCGAAGCCAGCCGGCAATTGCCCTGTTACCGTCATCAAAAAAGCTTCTGGGGGCATCCATCGTTTTAGCCATACATCCATAAGCTCGAATTCACTGGTTACACCTACCGGTAAAGGTGCTGCCAGCGAAATTCGGGGATGCGGGCTAAACCCTTGAGAATAAGCTAACGGGATTTCTGCTCTTCGAAACGCTCTTTCCCAGAATCGCATAGTGTCGAGGTGGGAAATAAATTCAACCTGTTCACCACGACCAAACCTAACACGCAGGCGCTGCATCCCTTTTAACGCCAGGAATTCAAGGAATTCTCAGGGAACGCTTTCCTCTTCCTTTGTTACCACGATTCTCTCTATCTTCACCCCTTGCATCTCGGTGATAACAAATTTCAGATGGCGATACTTCAGTTGCTGACCCTGCTTTGGTATCCTGCCAAGATGGCTCAGAATGAAACCAGCCACAGTCTCATAATCTCCTTCAGGTAAGTCCAGCCCCAGTTCCTGATTAGCTTCCTCGATTCGAAATCCACCATCCAACTGGAAAGTGTTGTCCCCGGTCACTACGAATTCCTTCTTTTCTTCGATCAGCTCGTCACCAATATCACCGATAATCTCCTCAGTCAGCTCTCCTAGAGTAACCATTCCCGCTACGCCACCATATTCATCAACCACCATTACTACGTGATAACCTCCGTTTCTCATCTCGGTAAGAAGCTCTCCGAGATGCTTGCTCTCAGGCACAAAATGAGCCGGGTGTATCAAATCATCGATAACCGCTTCCTTGTCAATAATGCCACCGTTTAATTTCATAAGTATATCCTTGACAAACAAAATGCCTACCACATTATCGGTGTTATCCTTATACACCGGAAAGCGGCTGTAAGGTGTTTGAGCATAAATATCCAGAATTTCGCCAATCTTCGTTCCTTGCTCCACCCAGGCTATCTCCGTCCTGGGAACCATCACCTTACCCACTGGACGGTCGGTAAACTCAAAAACCTTGTGTAGCATCCTCGCTTCATCCTGCTCCACCACCCCTTCAACCTGCCCCACGTTTATCGCCGACCTTATCTCTCCCTCACTTACCAACGTCTTACCTTCATCGGGCTGAGCTATTACCCTGGCAAATCCCAAACCAATGCGGCTTAATACCAACACAAAGGGATAAAGACACCACTGTATAACCCTCAGTGGCTTGACGTAAAGCAAAGATAACCGCTCAGCATGGTGAACCGCTAAAGTCTTAGGAATAACCTCACCGAAAATCAAAATCAATGTGGTTACCACCACAGTAGCTATAATCGGACCACGAACCAGGCCGAAAGTCGCCACCGCCATGATGGTCCCCAGAGTAGCCGCAGCCACGTTTACCAGGTTGTTTCCCAACAAAACGGTAGCCAAAACCTTCTCTGGACTCTCAGCCATTTTGGCTAACCACTCAGCCCCTCTACGCCCATTCTCAGCTAGGTATCTTATGCGGAGTTTAGGCAAAGCAAGAAAAGCTGACTCAGCACTGGAAAAGAAACCCGAAAATACCAGACAGACTATGAAGGCTAATATAAGCCAACTATCAGCGTCTTCCACCGCTCACCACCTCCTGAGTCCCCCTCGATATAAACCTACCATTTTTAAGGTCT
>CAZYNG010000096.1:0-4117 GCA_964648615.1 uncultured Dehalococcoidales bacterium
GCCTTGTGTTGAATTATACCTGCAGAGATTTTATTTTAAGGCTTTAGCTGATAATATATCGCTTGAGGCACAAATGGTAATCGCTGTTATTGGAGATTCCTCCTGTTCAGCGGAGGAAGCTAAATTAGCTGAAGCCGTTGGTGAAGGTTTAGCCCAACAGGGTGCCACCATAGTATGCGGTGGGTTGGGAGGCGTTATGGAGGCGGTTTGTCGTGGAGCCAGGTCAAAAGGCGGCATGAGTATTGGCGTTTTGCCCGGTGAGGATATCAGTATGGCTAACCAATGGGTAGACATTCCTATAGCCACCGGGGTAGGCTATGCCAGAAATATGGCGGTGGTCAAATCAGCCCAGGCAGTGATCGCTATTGGGGGCAACTATGGAACGCTCAGCGAGATTGCCTATGCCTTGAAGAGTGGCATACCGGTTATTGGATTGAATACCTGGTCACTATCTCGGAATGGTAAAGAGGTCGATGCCATAATCAGGGTTGGTAATGCTGGAGAGGCGGTGGATAAGGCTATCTCTCTGGCCAGGAAGCGTGAAAATTAAGGGATTGCTTCGCTTCGCTCGCAATGACACAATGGGGACTCGCAATGACACAATGGGGACTCGCAATGACACGATGGGGCTGGCAATGAAGCGGGCTAGTCGAGTTCAAAATGCATTTGGAAATGGCAAGCATTGAGAGCATTGAAGCCAGGGAGATTCTCGATTCTCGGGGCAACCCCACTATCGAGGTAGAGGTAACATTAATTGATGGCGTCGTTGGTTTGGCTTCTGTTCCCTCGGGGGCAAGCACAGGTAAGTACGAGGCTGTTGAGCTTCGTGATGGTGATAACAGCAGGTATAACGGGCTTGGCGTCTTAAAGGCCGTAGACCATGTCAATAGTGAGATTGCCCCCGAGATAGCTGACATGTCTGCATTGGAACAAACAGCTATAGACCAGAAGCTAATTGAGCTTGATGGCACAGCTAACAAATCTCGTCTTGGCGCTAACGCCATGCTGGGAGTATCTCTAGCAATAGCTAATGCAGGCGCCAATTTCTTGGGGCTGCCACTCTATCGTTATTTGAGTGGGGCAAAAGCCTGCCTGTTGCCTGTTCCAATGCTGAATATCTTGAATGGTGGCAAACATGCTCCGGGCTCCACCGATTTTCAGGAGTTCATGATCGTGCCTGTCGGTGCTGCTAATTTTGGCAAAGCTATGCAAATGGGCAGTGAAGTGTATCACTCCTTAGGCAGAGTTCTCAAAGATAAGGGTTTGAACACCAACATAGGCGACGAGGGTGGTTTTGGCCCACAGCTTTCTTCCAGTAAGGAGGCGTTGGAAGTGATATTGGCTGCTATTGACCTGGCGGGCTATAAAGCTGAAGAGGACTTATTTCTCGCCCTTGACCCGGCAGCGAGCAGCTTTTACCAGGATGGCAAGTATTTTTTATCCCGTGAAGAGATTACTCTTACTTCGGTGGAGATGGTAGATTACTATGCTAAGTTAGTATCCGATTATCCTGTTATTAGCATTGAAGATGGTTTGGGGGAGGATGATTGGCCAGGATGGTTGTTGCTTATGGCTAAATTAGGTAAAGAGATTCAGCTTGTTGGCGACGACCTTTATGTCACCAATATGGAACGTCTTGAAAGAGGAATTACTGAGAAAGCCTCTAACTCAATCCTTATCAAGCCGAATCAAATAGGCACGCTTAGCGAGGCTCTTGCCGTTATTGAAAGGGCACAAAAGGCGGGATGGACAACTGTAGTTAGCCACCGTTCCGGTGAGACTGAGGATACCACCATAGCTGATTTGGCGGTAGCCACTCAGGCGGGATTCATTAAGTCTGGTGCTCCTTGCCGCGGCGAAAGGTTGGCTAAGTATAATCGTCTCCTCAAGATAGAAGAAGAGCTTGGGGAAGGTGCTCGCTACCCGGGTAAGCAAGCCTTTTACAACCTGGAGAAAATGAAATCGTGGAAATAGTTGCCGGTGTTCATCAACTGAAAATTCCCTTCCCTAAGGGTATATCGGGGGATACCAATGTATATGTTGTTGAGGGCAATGAGGGCAGCATATTGGTCGATACTGGTTGGGATAGTCCTGATGGTCTCAAGGCTTTTATTCAGGGACTGGAATGGGATAGGCTCAAGCTGAGTGATATTCAGCAAATAGTCGTCACGCATATTCACCCGGACCACTATGGGCTGGCAGGTAAGGTGAAGGGACTTTGTGGAGCCAAGATAGCTATGCACAAGCTTGAGAGGGAGCTTATCAATCTAAGATACGTGAACTTTGAGGAACTTCTTAGGAAAGTAGAAGCGGAGCTTTTTAGCTATGGTGTTCCCATGGGAGAGTTGTCTGGCTTTGCAAAAGCTTCACTGTGGCTGCGAGAGTTTGTTTCTCCTGAAGTGCCTGAAGTTGTTCTGGATGGAGGCGATGAGATTTCCAATGGCGCATTCGATTTTGAGGTGCTGCATACTCCAGGGCACTCGCCGGGACATATTTGTCTCTATGAGCCAACGAAGGGCTGGCTATTTTGTGGAGACCTCGTCTTGTACAATAGTTTCCCTCATGTAGGTCTTCATCCCCAATCGGGTGATAATCCCCTAGGTGATTACATGGATTCCCTGAAAAAGGTGCAAAACCGCAGAGTAAATTTTGTTTTCCCAGGACATGGGTCAGTGTTCAATAGTCTGAAGCTCAGAATAGAGGACATAGTTCGCCATCGGGAACAAAGGAATATGGACATCATAAAGGCTCTAAATGACGATCTAAAGACAATTTATCAAATAGCTACAGAAATTCCCTGGAAGGTTGAGTCCGGGGGCGTTGCCTTTGAGGATTTAGGAATTTGGGACAAGAGACTTGCTGTGCGTGAAACTGCTGCCCATATCAGGTTACTGGCCTTGCAGGACAAGATTGGGAAAATTGACAAACATGGTGTTTCTTCATTTTTAGTTAAGGACTAATGGAAAGGGGGTAAGAATGAGCATAAAAATTGGTATCAATGGTTTCGGGCGTATTGGCAGACTAACTCTGAGGGCGATTAAGGAGCGGTGTGGCGATGAAATGGAGGTGGTGGCGGTCAATGACCTCACCGATGCTAAAACTAACGCCCACCTTTTTAAGTATGATAGCAATTATGGTGTTTATCCGGGCAGGGTAGAGGCCCAGGAGGGCTCTATTACAGTTGATGACGGGGAAGTGAAGGTAGTAGCTGAACGAGACCCTGCTCGAATTCCGTGGCGTGATTTTGGGGTGGATATTGTGATTGAATCAACGGGGCTTTTCACCGAGGCTGGTAAAGCGGCGAGCCACTTCCAGGGTGGGGCAAAGAAGGTGATTATCTCAGCGCCAGCCCGTGGGGAGGATATAAGCATCGTCCTCGGCGTCAATGAAGGGCAATATGACCCGGACAAGCATCGCATCATCTCCAATGGTTCCTGCACCACTAACTGCATTGCGCCGGTAGTTAAGGTTCTGCATCAAAATTTCGGGATTACACATGGACTGATGACCACCATTCATTCTTACACCAATGACCAGAAAATTCTGGACGTGTTTCACCGCGATTTGCGTCGTGCCCGAGCTGCCGCTGTTAATATCATACCTACCACCACTGGTGCAGCTCGCACGGTAACCGTGGTTATTCCTGAGCTTAAAGGGAAACTGCATGGCATATCCATAAGAGTGCCTACCGCAACTGTATCTGTCGTTGACTTCGTTGCTGATTTGAATAGGGAAGCGACCGTTGAAGAGGTCAATGATGCCTTTAAGATAGTTGCTGAAGGGGAACTTAAAGGCATTTTGGAGTACTGCGATGTGCCCCTGGTAAGCTCGGACTTCACGGGTAATCCTGCCAGCGCTATTTTTGATGCCTTGAGTACTATGGTTATCGATGGCAATCTGGTGAAGGTGTTAGCCTGGTATGATAATGAGTGGGGCTATAGTTGTCGTCTCGCTGATCTGGCTACCTACATTGCCAGTAAAGGGTTATAATCTTGAAAGTTTGTTATAAAACTATTGACAAAGCACAGGCCATATTATATGTTATTTGTAACAAGAATATAATTAAGGGTAAAAACAAAAAGGAGGTACGGAAATGAAAAGGGTTTTTGGTGTGATG
>CAZYNG010000097.1:0-4112 GCA_964648615.1 uncultured Dehalococcoidales bacterium
GATGTTCTTCGCTACAGCAGTCCTGTTCAACAAGTACCTCGTATGAAAATTATCCGTCGCATCCACGATCAGGTCAAAGTCATCCACAAGTGCAAGTACGTTGTTTTCTCTTATTGTTTCTGATATGGCTTCTACTCGGACGTAATGATTTATCTTTTTGAGCTTTTCTTCGGCTGATGCTGCTTTCCTCTTTCCTACATCCTTATCCCAATGCAGTATCTGCCGATTCAGATTGCTTAGCTCTATCTTCTCATCGTCAACTATCCTTATCCTTCCGATGCCGGCAGAGGTAAGATATATGGAGATGGCCGAGCCGAGGCCCCCAGCTCCGGCGATGAAGACCTTTGCATTTTTGAGCCTCTCTTGTCCGTCTTCTCCGAATACCTTTATCTGTCTTTCGTATCTCTTCAGTTCGTTCGCAGTCAGCATTTTGCTTTCTACAACTATCCCCCGACCAGCGGAGGAAATATCGCTATTTCCGCGCCATCTTCGAGTTTTGTTTCCATGCCTTCCAGCGATTTGATACTTCTCCCGTTTCTAAGCACCAACATATTTGTTATTTCTCTTCCATCAAACAATTTAAAAACACCTCTACCTATAGAGACTTCATCGGGTAGTCCATAGTCCCTTCGCAAGGTAGTGAACAGGTCGGATATGGTTGCCGGGCTATTTAATTTGACCTCAATTTCTCGCTGATTCCCAAGGGCATCACGGATAAACATAAATGGCTTTACGATAACTTTCACTGTTTCCCTCTCTTTCTATTCTAAGGGTGCTCAATTTTAAGGAATCCGCATCTCTATTGGGTAGGGCCCGAGGCTTCGATTTTGAGTTTTCTGCCTTAGAGTTCTCTCTTCAATATCTTGCCTTTGAGGGTCTCCCACTGTTCCTTGGTGAGGACACAGGTATTGCCTTTCTCCCCTATTTTCACTCGTGTGTCTGTTATCTTGACTACCGGGCATTGCGAGCATGTGCCGCATAGGCTTACGATTTTCATGTTGTTACCTCCTTTCGTTCTTAAAATTCAAAGCCCTTGTCGGTCCCACCCACAAGCGCCGGTATTCATCATATTCAATATTAACCTAGATAATATCAGGCTTCTACCTCTTATTATTCTTCACTTCTTTGTGCCTATATCATTGAAAAGCACCAGCCCAGAGCCAAAGCCATTATACTGACGACTGCCAAATAAACAAGCAGGGTTTTAGCACCGAACTCCTTCCTTAAAACCAGGATGGTTCCCCAACTGGTAATCGGGCCCACTAGAAGTAGCACCATTCCAGCGCCAATGTTCATTCCTTTCAACACAAAGGCCTGAACCAGAGGGGGGCTGGCAGTGGAGCAAATATACATCATCAGTCCAAGGACAAGACTGAACAAATAACCTAATCCGCCGCTGAGATAGCTACCAACAAATTTCCCTATAGGGGCAATCGTTACCACCAGTGCCGCCAGAGCAAGCCCTAAGAGGATCTCCAGGCCAATATCCTTTACCATGTCCACAAAGGCATATCTAAAAACGGAGACCAATCTTTCCTTGATGTCCTTCACATACACGCCAGTAGCATATTTCTGGGCTTCCTTTTCAAAGGCTGCCTGGCAATGCGGGGAGCAGAAATAATAGCTCTTACCTTCATACTCCGTTGTTAATCCCTTTTCTGTATTCACGTCCATGCCACAAACAGGGTCCTTAGCAAGCTTTACGTCTTGAGGAGAGCTTGACGTGCTTTTAGGTTCAAACTTGATGAGGTTGCCGATGGCACCCATAACGAGCCCCATCAAGATCACGGCAAGGAATATGAATATGGTGAACTTTATCCCTAGCAGGGCATAGCAAACCAAAAGGGCGCTTATAGAGGTGGCTGGCGTTGCTACCAGAAAAGCTAAAACTGGTCCTAACCTTGCTCCCTTCTGGTGAAGGCTGACCGCCACCGGGAGGGAGCCAAGGCAGCAAATAGGAAGAACTGTCCCGGCGAGGGTAGAATAGAGGATCGGCTTTATCCCCCGCCCACCGAGATGTCTTTCCACCAATCCAGTGGGAACAAATTCGTGGATTAAGCCACTGAGGAAAAACCCTATCGCCAGGAAGGGCAATACTTCGATGAGATAATCCTTAAATACGATGAAGAACTGGACTATCAACTATTTACCCCCGGTGTATTGGAGCTGTGGTTGGTAGAAGAACCCCTTTGTCTTCCTACAGAGCCATACCAGAAAGAGCATAAAGGGGACTTCCGTTAAAACGCCAACAACTGTAGCCAGCGCTGCTCCCGAAGAGAGGCCAAAAACAGTGGTTGCTACAGCAACGGCTACCTCAAAATGATTGCTTCCAGCGATTATTGCTGTTGGTGCCGCATCTTCATAAGAAAGGTGGATGGGCTTAGAGATGAGGTAGGTGAGGCCGAAGACAAGAAGGATATTACAAAATATCCCGATAGCAATCATGCCCACAGCCGCCGGAATCTCTGTGATTATGCCTCCTTGCAGACTGAATAAGACCACCAGGGTGATAAGAAGGGCGATTATAGAAATGATGCGCAAGGGAGGAATAAGTTTTGATTCAAACCATGCTGTGCCTCTCCGCTTAATTGCCTGCGTTCTGGTGAAGTAACCGCATAAAAGGGGGAGGCAAATATAGACTGCTACTGAAAATGCTATCGTTGCCCAAGGTATAGCGATTCCCGAAATTCCCAGGAGAAATCGGGCCAGTGGGACATAGAGGAACACCATTGATAGCGAGTTTATAGCGGTCATTACCAATGTGTGCCTCATATTCCCTTTTGCCAGATAGCTCCACATCAAAACCATAGCAGTGCACGGGGCAACTCCGAGAAGAATCATCCCCGCTCGGTATTCCTGGGCAACCTCTGGAGATAAGAGACCCTTGAAAACTACGCCCATGAATAGCCAGGCAAAGAAAGCCATAGTGAAAGGTTTTGCTACCCAGTTGGCGACAAGAGTGGTGATTATAGGCTTTGGGCTCCTGGCTGTTTCTACCACCCGGCTGAAATCTATCTGCACCATTATGGGATAGATCATCAAGAACAGACAGACAGCAACTGGTATAGAAACATTGGCAACAGTTAGCCCACCTAATATATCGGAGATTTGAGGAAAAACTTTTCCCAGACCTATGCCAGCACCAATGCAAAGTGCCACCCATAAGCTCAGGTATTTTCCCCAAATCCCTAGCCTCCTCTCTTTTTCTTGGGACATATTGTGCCTTACTTTCTCACTTATATGCCTTCACTGTAATGCTCAGAAGCTTCTTTATCACTTTGCCTCCCTCGCCCTCTATATAAAACTCCTTGCTGGATACCACCTGCACATCCCCAAAGCCGGCATTCTTTATCTTTTTTAAGTATTCCTGTTGCTCCAAAGCCCCGGCAATACAGCCTGCCCAGGCTTCCGGGTCATTCTTTATCTCATCAGGGAGTGCTCCCTCGGAAACTATATCAGAGACCGTGAGCTTTCCCCCGGGCTTCAGGGCTCGGTAGGCCTCATGGAAGACCTTAGATTTATCTGGAGAGAGATTGATAACGCAGTTGCTGATAATGACATCCACAGATTTATCCTCGACTGGGAGTTTCTCGATTTCCCCAAGGCGAAACTCTACGTTATGGTAGCCATGAGTCGTGGCGATCCCTTTCGCCTTATCTACCATTTCCTCCGTCATATCAACTCCAATAACCCTGCCGGTGGAACCAACCTTATTAGCTGCTAAGAATACATCTACTCCTGCCCCCGACCCTAAATCCAGGACTACCTCGCCCGCTTTCAGGTCTGCTATAGCGGTGGGATTACTACAACCCAAACCCATAACCGCCTCTTCTGGAATATGTCCCAAATCCTCTCTCAAGTATCCGATAGCCTCAGCTTGGGACAGGGGGTTGACCTCGCAAGCACAACTTGGACAGCAACTCTGTTGGTCTTGCTTAGCTATCTGAGCGTATCTCCTCTTCACCACTTCCTTGATTTTCTTCTCTTCCATAATTCACCTCCTGACATTTACATAGTGATAGCTCTTTCATCAGGACTTCGCTATCAATAACTAACTTGGCTAACCTATCGTCCGTGATCTCATAGTGAACCTTTTGATTCTCCAACCGTGA
>CAZYNG010000098.1:0-4073 GCA_964648615.1 uncultured Dehalococcoidales bacterium
AAGAACATCATTGCGTGGTATGGTTTAAACATGCCCAGGCCACTTTCGCCGGTATCTATAGAGAAGGCTCTAGCTACAGCTCAAGCAGCAAAGTAAGGAGGAATTATGAATACTACTTTCACAGAAGAACAGACAATGCTGAGGAAATCGACAGCCGATTTCCTTGTGGAGAAATATCCCGAGGCAAAGGTAAGGGAAATAGAGGAGTCGGATACGGGGCATGATCCTGAAATTTGGAGGGGAATGGCTGAGTTAGGCTGGATGGGTTTGGTTATTCCCGAGGAATATGAAGGCATGGGAATGACGTTCCAGGACCTGACCATTGTCCTGGAGGAAATGGGAAGAAATATCGCTCCTGGCCCTTTCTTTTGCACTGTGCTTGAGGGTGCTTACCCTATTCTTGATGCTGGAAGTGAGGAGCAGAAAAAGGAGTTCCTACCAAAGATAGCCAATGGGGAATTGATTTTTACCCTGGCTTTACTTGAAGCTGACGATATACATGATGCCTCCGGTATCGCTGTCAAAGCGGCACCTAAGGGAGACGACTTTGTAATTAACGGCACCAAGCTCTTTGTAGAGCAAGCTATCAATGCTGACTATATGATAGTGGTTACCAGAACCAGGGAAGGTGCTTCTCCTGAAGACGGCATTACCCTGTTCATAGTGGATGCCAAGAGTCCGGGAATTCACTGCGAAGTAATACCCACCATAGGCATGGAAAGGCTGTGCGAGGTAAGCTTTAAGGATGTTGCTGTACCCAAGAAGAACATGCTGGGCGAGCTGGATAAAGGATGGCCTATTGTCAGTAAGGTTATGGAAAGGGCAGCTATTGCCAAGGCCAGCGAGTCCCTTGGCGCTATGGATGGAATTGTTCCTATGACCACGGATTACTTAAAGGATAGAGTTCAATATGACGAGCCTCTTGCCCGGTTCCAGGCACTTCAACACATAATGGCTGATATGTTCATCAGCCTGACTACCAGTAAATATCTGGTCTATGAGGCAGTGTGGATGGAATCGGAGGGTCTCCCCTGCGCCAAAGAAGTTGCTATGGCTAAATCATATGTAAACCAGAATTATAAAGAGCTTAGCAGATTGATGGTAAGATTGTATGGTGGCAATGGCACTCATAGGGAGTTCAAGCCAGGGCTTTACTACAGGAGGGCTAAAGCGGCAAGCATTGCCTTTGGCGACACCGGGTTACAAAGAGAAAAAATAGCTCGCGCCATAGGGCTTGTTTCTTAGTAATTCTCAGGTTGTGCCACGGGAGGTGTGGCTGAAGTGAAGCAGCGGATAGAAGAGCTGCGCTCGCTGATTAATTATCATAATCACCGCTATTATGTCCTCGATAGTCCCGAGATCAGCGATGAAGAATATGACGAGCTGATGCGGGAGCTCAGCCAGCTTGAGGCTGAGCATCCTGAGCTTATCACCCCCGATTCGCCCACTCAAAGGATTGGTGCTCCTCCTGCCGAGGAATTTGGCGTCGTAGAACATCCTGAGCCGTTACTCAGTCTGGCTAACGTTTTTTCTTATGAAGATTTGGCTGCCTGGCACAGGCGGGCAAGCAACCTTTTAGGTGGGCGATATTTTGACCTTGTTTGCGAGCCTAAAATTGATGGACTGGCGGTGGCATTAACCTATATTGATGGTCTGCTCGTCACCGGGGCAACTCGGGGCGATGGTTACCGGGGGGAGAATATCACTCAGAATTTGAAGACTATAAGAAGTATTCCACTCTCTGTGCCAAGAGAAAAAGCACCGCCAAGGTTTGAGGTCAGAGGCGAAGTCTATATTCCCAGGGAAGGATTCAAGAAGCTTAATGAAGAGAGAGCCAGGGAAGGGCTTCCTCTTTTTGCCAATCCCAGGAACGCTGCTGCCGGTTCGGTGAGGCAGCTTGATTCCAGCATCACCGCTAAACGCCCCCTGGATATATTTGTCTACGGACTGGGGCCTGCGGAGGAGAAAGCAGTGCCTGATACGCACTGGGAGATTATGCAATATCTTAAGTCATTAGGCTTCAAGGTAAATCCTGACATAGCTTTATGCCACACTATTGATGAGGCGGAGGAATACCATCAGAAATGGGTGGAGGGTCGAGAAAGCTGGCCTTATGGAGCTGATGGCATGGTGGTGAAGGTTAACTCGATTGTCTTTCAGGGAGAGCTGGGCACGGTAGCCCGTGAGCCCAGGTGGGCGATCGCTTACAAGTTTCCTGCTGTTCAAGGCACCACGCGTCTCATTGACATCGGCATAAATGTGGGCAGGACGGGAAGTCTTAACCCTTATGCCATTTTGGAGCCAGTTCATGTAGGCGGCGTGGTCATTAGCTCAGCGGCACTGCATAATGAGGAGGATATTCATCGGAAAGACATCAGGATTGGGGACACCGTTATCGTGCAGCGGGCTGGGGAGGTTATACCGGAGATTGTTGGTCCTGTAGTCAGCAAACGCACCGGTAAAGAGAAGAAGTTCCATATGCCCGGTCATTGCCCGGTGTGCGGTGCTGAGGTGATAAAGCCTGAGGATGAAGCTATGCACCGCTGCACCAACTCTGCCTGCCCCGCCCAGGCTCTGGAGCAAATCAAGCACTTCGTCGCCCGTAATGCTATGGATATAGATGGTGTGGGGGAAAAGCTGTGTCAGGCTTTGTTTGAAAAGGGATTGGTTAAGGATGTGGCTGACTTGTACTATCTTACCCCGAAACAGCTTCTCGGGTTGGAGAAGATGGCTGATAAAAGCGTCTCTAATGTGCTTGATTCTATTGATGCGAGCAAGGACAGACCGTTAGCACGGGTCATCTTCGCCCTGGGGATTTTACATGTTGGTGAGGAATATGCCGAGTTACTGGCGGATAAGTTTTCCAGTATTGACGAGCTGGCCAAAACTGGCCGGGAGGAGCTTCTATCCCTTCCCTCCATTGGCCCCAAGATAGCTGATAGCATCGTTGCCTTCTTCAGGCAAAAAGGAAATAAAAATATTATTGAAAAATTAAGGAAAGCCGGAGTGAAGCTGGAGAAGGAAAGAGTTGACGAAGCAAAGCCTGAAGAATTACCTCTAACTGGTTTGGAGTTTGTCATCACCGGGAAGCTGGAGTCTTTCACCCGCTCCGAGGCAGAAGCGAGGGTCAAGGAACTGGGTGGCAAAGCTGGCTCGGACGTGACTAAAGAGACGAATTATGTGGTGGTCGGTGCTGACCCTGGTTCAAAGTTAGCAAAAGCGGAAAAATTGGGAATAAAGACACTTAGCGAAGCTGAATTCTTAGAATTGCTAAATCAGAATACTTCCTGATTTTGAATCTCTTCGATGATGTCTTTGAGAAAGAAACTGTAATAACCGGGTAGTTCAGCTATATCAAAGAATCTAGCATCCTCTACCTCGCTTCCAGGAGCTAGCTTTTCGTCTTTTACCTTAACCAGGTATGGCACTACCAACATGTCTCCGTAAAGTTCTTTGTCCTCTATTCTGGCTACCCCGATTAATTTTACTATTTCTCCAGATACCCCGGTCTCCTCCTCCAGCTCCCTTAAGCAAGCTTCCTCCGGTGTTTCTCCGATCTCAATAAAACCTGAAGCGGAGCCCCACATACCCTTTCTGGGTGGTAATCCTCTTTTAATGAGCAAAAACCTTTTATCTTTTACCGCTACAGCCAATGCTACTGGCAGGGGATTCTTATAATCAACGAAATCGCATTCGGGGCAGTATTTCCTCGTTCTTCCGTCAATCATTCCCATTTGCAGAGATGTGGCACAAATCGGGCAATAGTTATATTCCTTCATATGTTTTCTCCCATAAGAATAAAAGGCGTAGTTTTTGGTCTATAATATAGCACAGGTTTCCATGAAACTCATTGTTGGCTTGGGCAATCCGGGCAAGACTTATGCTCATAATCGGCATAATGTTGGCTTTCGCTGCCTGAATTATTTCGCCAGACATCATTCCATCCGCTTTGATAAGAGGCAGTGCCGGGCCAGGATAGGTGTTGGTGAAGTAGCTGGCAGTAAATTGCTGCTGGCCAAGCCACAGATATTCGTCAACATTAGTGGTAGGGTGGTGGGTTGCCTGGTGGAGAA
>CAZYNG010000099.1:0-4024 GCA_964648615.1 uncultured Dehalococcoidales bacterium
CGGAAGAGGCATTACAAGAAGCTAAGACGCGCTTTGAAGCTCTGTTTGAAACCGCAAATGAACTAATCATAACAACAGACGTAGAAGGATGGGTATTGAGGCTTAACAAAGAGGTGGAAAAGCTTTCCGGTTATTCAAAAAAGGAATTGATAGGAAAGAGCATATTGGAGATCGCCTATCCAGAAGATAGAGACAAATATGTCCAGTTCTGGCAAGACATCATCAACGGGCTTAATCCTCACTATGAACTAAGGACTATTTCAAAGACAGGTGTTGTCAGCAACTTACTGGCAAGTGGCAACGCAATTAGAAAAGACGGAAACATCGTTGAGATACAATACAACGCCAAGGACATTACCGAGGAAAAACAGGCGGAGGAGAAGCTGCGGGAAAGTGAGGAAAAATACCGAACCATCCTGGAAAGCGTGACAGAAGGCTATTATGAGATTGACCTTGCCGGTAACCTTGCCTTCTTCAACGATTCGTTGTGCCAAATCCTGGGATACACCAGAGATGAGCTGCTGGGTATGAACAACAGGCAATATATGGACGAAGAGAACGCCGCGAAGGTGTATCAAATATTCAATGAAGTATACCGCACTGGTAAGCCTTACACACGAGCTGATTGGGAGGTCATAAGAAAGGATGGCACGAAGCTATCCATTTCATCCTCGGTATCACTGATAAGGGATTCACAAGGCAAGCCGATAGGGTTTCGAGGTCTTAGCCGGGACATCACGGAGCAAAAAAGGGCAGCGGAGGAGCTGCGGCAAAGTGAGGAAAAATACCGAACCATCCTGGAAAACGTCGTAGAGGGCTATTATGAAGTTGACCTCGCCGGCAACTTTACCTTCGTCAATGATTCCATATGCGATAACATAGGATATTCCAGAGATGAACTGCTAGGTATGAACAACAGGGACTACATGGATAAAGAGACTGCCAGGAAGGTGTTGGAAAGATATGCCGAAGTATACACCACCGGGCAGCCTGCCAGAGGATTTGATTTTGAGGTCATAAGAAAGGATGGTACCAAGCTATTCCTTTCATCTTCCGTATCACTGATGACGGACCCACAAGGTGAGCCAACAGGTTTTCGAGGTGTTGTCCGGGACATCACCGAGCAGAAGAAGGCGGAGGAGGCACTGCGTCAATCTGAAGAAGAATACCGAAATCTGTTTGAGCGCGCTACAGACGCAGTATATACCACAGATATACGAGGCAGATTTACCTCAGGTAACAGGAAAGCTGAAGAGATATGCGGTTATAACAGAGAGGAACTGATTGGAAAGTCTTTCACCAGCCTGATCCCCAAGAAAGAGCTCCCGCGCTTGGAGAACATCTTCCAAGAGATAATCAAAGGCAAGCCAGCTACCTTTGAGGTTGACATCAAGGATAAGAGCGGTAAGTGGGTCCCGCTGGAGATCAGTGCGACGTCTATAATAAGAAAGGACGGGAAAACCGCAGGCATGTTGGCTATGGCGAGGGACATCACCGAGCGCAAGCAGGCGCAGGAGAAACTGCAGAAAAGTGAAGAGCAATACAGAAGTCTATTTGAGAGCGCTACAGACGGAATATTTACGATGGACTTGCAAACTAAATTTACCTCAGGCAACAGGAAGGCTGAAGAAATGTGCGGTTACAGCAGGGATGAGCTCCTTGGGGAGTATGCCACTCTCATCCTTCCTGAGGAAGAGATCCCGCGCATGGCGGACGCCTTCAAAAAGGTACTCAGGGGGGAAACAGATACCTATGAGACCAGGATTATCACCAAGAACGGTGACCTTATTCCGGTAGAGGTCACCTCATCCCCTATAGAAATAGATGGGAAAATCATAGGCACTATGGGCATGGCGAGGGACATCACCGAGCGTAAGCGGGCGGAGCAGACACTGCGGGAAAGCGAGGAGAAGTATCGTCAGTTGACAGAGGAGATAAACGATGTCATCTACACCGTTGACCAGGATGGAAATGTAACCTATGTCAGCCCGGTGATAGAGTGGTTTACCGGATACAGCCCCTCAGAAATCATGGAACGCTCTTTTGCTGAGTTCTTCTATGAGGAAGATTTGCCACGTGCCATAGAGGGTTTTGAGCGTGTCTTATCCGGCCATAGCACGGAAGGTGAGTATCGGTTTCATACCAAGTCTGGCGAAATCCGCTGGATGGGTACTTCCAACCGACCAATCTTTGCCGGAGATGGCGTAGTCGGGGCACGCGGAACGATGACGGACATCACCGAGCGCAAACTGGCGGAGATAGCATCAGAAGAAGCCAGAACGCGCTTTGAGGACCTGTTTGAAACCGCAAATGAACTGATCATAACAACAGACACAGAAGGATGGATATTGCACGTTAACAAAGAGGTGGAAAGGTTTTCCGGTTATTCAAAAAAGGAATTGATAGGACAAAGCATATTGAAGATCGCCTATCCAGAAGATGTACCCAAATATATCCAGTTCTGGAAAGACATCCTCGACGGGCTTACCCCCCGCTATCACCTAAGGGGTTTTTCAAAGAAAGGTAATATCAGCCACTTATTGGCAAGTGCCAGTGTAGTAACAAAAGACGGAAAAATCGTCGAGATACAATACAATGCCAAGGACATTACCGAGGAAAAGCAGGCGGAGGAGAAGCTGCGGGAAAACGAGAAGAAATACCGAACCATTCTGGAAAGCATGACAGAAGGCTATTATGAGGTTGACCTTGAGGGTAACTTTGTCTTCTTCAATGATTCCCTGTGCCAAATCCTGGGATACACCAGAGATAAGATAATGGGCACGAACAACAAGCAGTATGGGGACAGAGAGAATGCCAGGAAGGTGTATCGAATATTCAACAAGGTATACACCACCGGAAAGCCTGCCACAGGATTTGAGTTTGAAATCATAAGAAAGGACGGCACGAAGGGATTCGTTGAAGCTTCCACTTCTCTAATAAGGGATTCAGAAGGTAAGCCAACAGGGTTCCGAGGCGTTGTCAGAGACATCACCGATCGCAAGCAAATGGAGGCAGAGAAAAGCGAGCTGGAGCAAAGGGCTCAGTTAGCCAGCCGTTTGAGCGTTGTTGGCGAGATGGCATCAGGCATCGTCCACGAGATAAATAATCCCCTCACCAGTGTTATCGGGTTTGCTGAGATGCTATCGCATAAAGACCTCCCCGAAGACGCCAGGGAATATGTAACGATCATCAATAATGAGGGAAAACGGGTAGCCAACATTGCCGGCAGGCTGCTTAATTTTGCCCGCCACCAGAAGCCAGAGACAGCATATACTAATATTAACGAACTGATTCAATCCACCCTCGATCTGCAAACCTATGAAATGACGACCGGTAACATAAAGGTTACTACCGAACTCGACCCTCACCTGCCACAAACCATGGCAGACCCCGGTCAACTCCAGCAGGTGTTCCTTAATATAATGCTGAACGCCAGGACGGCGATGAGAGCAGCCCATGGCGGAGGCAAATTCTCAGTCAAAACAGAGGCGTTAGATGACACCATTCGGATATCTTTTGAGGATAATGGCCCGGGGATACCGAAGCAAAATTTGAAGAGGATATTTGACCCCTTCTTTACTACCAGAAAGACGGGCGAAGGAACGGGGCTTGGCCTGAGCATCTGTCAAGGGATTATTAACAGCCATAATGGCAAGATATATGCCGAGAGCACGCCAAGAAAGGGGGCCACCTTCGTCATGGAATTGCCTCTGGTCGCTCTCCAAAAAAAAACAGCCACAACCGCCAACCATAACGACAGTATCGTTTGGCAGTAGCTGAGCGCAAAGCTACTCAGTAGTGAGCCGCCAGGGACTCGAACCCTGAACCGGCTGATTAAGAGTCAGCTGCTCTTCCAATTGAGCTAGCGGCCCACCAGAAATTTATGTTACCACCACGAACATACCAAAGACAAGGAACTGCAGTAGCTATCAGCTATCAGCTATCAGTTATCAGCCATTAACTGACCGTCGAGTGCTGATTACTGACTGCTTTATCATTTTTGCTCTGTCTCTTTGCATTTTGA
>CAZYNG010000100.1:0-3966 GCA_964648615.1 uncultured Dehalococcoidales bacterium
TCTAACCACTGAGCTAACCGCCCCAAACTATACCTATTTTAACCAGAAAACCCCTATTTGTAAAACCAGACCCGTTGCTCTGGCAGTCGGTGCCGGAGCAATATCAAATATCAAAGATAAAAAATCAAAATTACAATTCAAAAAGCAAAAACTTTCCTCATTTTGATCTTCGAGTTTTGATTTTCTTTTGCTGTGTCTTTTTGCCCTTTGATTTTTGAGTTTTGACTTTCCTCGAGATTGCCACGCCTTGGCCCCTTCGCTGCGCTCGGGGTTTCAGCTCACCGCAATGACAGAAAGAGGTGGCTAATGAAGAGAAGTGGGAAGGACAGGGGGGATGGACTCTCCCTGCATCTTTGGTTGACTGTCAGCTAAGAAATCAACGCACTCTTGAGCGATACCCTCGGCATCCAGGTGGTACAGAGAGCGAAGCAAGTCCTGCTCCCCATGAGTTACGAATTCATCGGGGATGCCCAATCGTTTCACCTTGATATCTGATATTCCAGATTTTTGCAGCAGCTCCAACACCGCGGCACCAAAGCCGCCGCTGAGGACGTTCTCCTCCACGGTGATTATCTTCCCGGTACGCTTAGCCATCTGTAATATAAGCTCTGCATCGAGCGGCCTGGCAAAGCGAGCGTTAATCACTGAAGCATTAATGCCGCAAGAAGCTAAATGCTCTGCTGCCTCCAGAGAAGGGATAACAGTTGAGCCAATTGCTATGATGGCGACATCTTCACCTTGCTTTATTATTTCACCTTTACCTATGGGAAGCTGGCGAAGCTCGGGGTCTAAGGGAACACCTGATCCGTTCCCTCGGGGATAGCGAATTACCATAGGGTGTGCTGTGCTCAGGGCAGTGTACAGCAAGTTCTGCAGCTCGCTCTCATCCCCGGGTGCAGAAACAATCATATTGGGTATTAAACCAAGATAGGATAGGTCGAATATCCCCTGGTGCGTCTTGCCGTCCTCCCCTACAATGCCGCTGCGATCCACAGCAAAAACAACCGGCAGGTCGGGAAGACAGACATCGTGAACTATCTGGTCAAAGCCACGCTGCAGGAAAGTGGAATATATCGCTACGATGGGTATAAAGCCCTGAGTAGCCAGCCCGGCAGCCAGGGTAACTGCGTGCTGCTCGGAGATTCCCACATCGTGGACACGGTGAGGAAACTCTCTGGCCAGCTGAGATAGGCCATTGCCCTCGACCATAGCAGCAGTAATCACTACTAATCTGGGGTTATCTCTCATCAGCCTGCTGACTGTTCGGGCAAATATCTCACTATAACCGGGTATTGTCGTCGAAGTCTCGTTGTTCGGGGATAGTCCATGAAAGTGGATGGGATTGTCCTCCGCTGGTTCATAGCCCTTGCCCTTGGTGGTCAGCACATGGATAAGGATAGGCTTGTGGCAGTCCTTCGCGTGGGTTAGAGCCATTTCAAGCTCGGCAATGCTGTGACCATTTATAGGGCCAAGATAACTAAAGCCAAGCTGCTCCCATATCATGGTGGGCACGATAACCGTTTTGATTCCTTGCTTGAGACGGTGCAGGGCCCGGCACAGCTTCCTGCCGCCAGGCAACAGGCGAAGCAGCCGGGTTGCCCGGTCCCTGGTCTGCTTGTAGCTCCGGCTTGTGCGCAGCATGGTTAACTTCCTGGCTAGCGCTCCCACTGTGGGCGAGATAGACATGCCATTGTCATTGAGCACGACAATGAAGTTCGTGTTCAGATGACCGGCATGATTTAGTGCCTCATAAGTTATGCCGCAGGTAAGGCAACCATCGCCGGTAACAGCAATTACATGGTGATCATCACCTGCTGTGTCGCGAGCCAGGGCCATGCCAAGGGCGGCAGAGATAGAATTGCCGGCATGCCCGGCGATGAAGGAATCATGCGGGCTTTCATTGGGGTCGGGAAAACCGCAGAGCCCATTATATTGACGCAGGGTGGGAAATAGCTTCTTCCTACCCGTCAGCAGCTTGTGGACATAGCTCTGATGCCCTACATCCCAGACAATCTTGTCTTTCGGGCTATCAAATACCCGATGCAGAGCTATGGTAAGCTCAATGGCACCCAGGTTGGAGGCAAGGTGTCCTCCATTTTCGGTTACCCTGCTTACCAGTAATTCCCTGAGCTCAGAGCAGAGTTGGTCCAGTTCACCTTGCTTTAGTGACTTGACGTCACCAGGGCTATTAACTCTATCCAGTATCTGCGACATCTAGCCTCCAACTGCTTTCCTTGGGAGCCACCATCTGAAGAGGAACAGCAGAAGTCCAATAACCGCCAGGCCTACCACGATAGTCCACCAATATCGGCTGAGCCACGGTGGAGCTGCGACGATAGGCGCTGCGACGCTAAACTCTTTGGTTAACCCATCTACCGATATGGTATAGCTACCTGGCTCCTCTTTGATTACGGTGAAGGTTGCTGTGTTCGATGCTAATGGAGCTAAAGTCACCGTTTTTGTCTGCTCCACTGCTCCATTTATGGTAAGGTTCAAGGTATAACTACCCTCGCAGCCGCCGCTGTTATTGACATTAACAGTGACGAGCACTTCCTGTCCCGGCTCCACTTGTTCACTGCTGAGGTCGAGGCTGGTTACAGTGAAGTTCGCTGGAGTTGGAGGGATAGCTGCTCCTCCCATAATGGCAAAGGTGGTGAAATGGCTCACCGGGGCAGTTACGATGTTATTTTCGGTATCAACCTGGCTGGTTAAGCGAACCCAGTTTTCAGCGGTTGTATTATAATAGGCGATATAAACATCTTCTTCAGATAGATATTGAGGGACATCATTATCCACATAGCTCAAAGTGAGACTTAGAGCTGGGTCAAATTTAGCTCCTGCAGGTTGGAATTCATAAGCTGTGCCGATAATGTCATAGTCCTCGGGAACTGGTGGCCAATCAGTTTGGTTGCTTATCGTGATGGTCCTGAGTCTGTTGTCTTCCTTATCAAGGCAGGAGGTATCCTTGTCCAGTGAAATTGTTACTTTGTTATCCACAGAGCTGACCTGTAGTATTTCCAGTAGATTGCCCTGTTCGCTAATGTCCCACTCTGAAATGTCTCCGAACACGTTCACTGTGAGGTTATATTCAGCAGGGCCAGGGCCCGCTGTTACTCCAGTGCCGCTCAAGGACACTAACACAGTAGCTTCATCGGGGTCATTTGATGGGATGTAGAGCGTTGCTGACTTAGCTACCGTTGATGTTGGGGTGAAAACCACCTGAAGGGTAGCGGAGCCTCCCGGGATTATAGTCTTGTTCGTGACATTGTCGTTCTGGATTGCGAACTGGTCGGCTTTTTTCCCAGTTATCTTTATCGGCCCTACCACTAAGTCAGCATAGCCCACATTGCGCACAGTAAACGTCTGTGGTGAGCTTGATGAGTCCGCGGTAATATTGCCGAAGTTCTTCGCTGCTGGGCTAACTGAAATATCGGGCTTGATTGGTGGTGCCTCTCCTACCTTAAGGTTAAGAACGGTGACATCACCAGACTTAAATGGATAGCTATCTAACCATTCTCCGCCAGCCTGAACATCGTAGCATTGAGCTGTGACATTGTTCACATAGAAAGTTAGATTGGTTCCGTCAGTTATATCTCCTTGAACTACAAGCTTGGGGTCAAAACCACCTGGTCCACCATATTTACCAGTCTCGGTAACGGTTATGGGATTGCCTTCAATGCCGGTTGACACGCCTGTGCCCCTTGCCTCCACCACTGCGCGAATTGGCGCTGCCGTACCGTCTATGGTGACACTCCCATAGAAAGCATGAGGCAATACTGGCTGTGCCCAAGATGGAGTAACGGGTATAGCAAGAACCGGGATTGCTATAAGGCAGATGAGCAGAGCAATAATTAGCCGCGGTAGCAACCTCATTCAACAACCCTCTGTGTTATCATTGCCACCTTTTTTGCTTGTCATTGCGAGCGCAGCGAAGCAATCTCAAGGCCCCTCACCACACAGAATAGT
>CAZYNG010000101.1:0-3966 GCA_964648615.1 uncultured Dehalococcoidales bacterium
GGTCCGTTGACCACGCATCCCATAACAGCCACCTTGATGGGCTCGGTTATCTTTTCAAGGTGTTTATCCACTGCCTCAGCTAGCTTTATGATATCAATTTCGGCTCGTCCACAGGAAGGGCAGCTCACTAAGGTTGGCCCATGCTGGCGAAGCCCGAGGCTTTTCAGAATTTCATAAGCAGCGCGCACCTCTTCACAGGGATGGCTAGTCAGCGAAACGCGAATAGTATCGCCAATGCCTTGATAAAGGAGTATGGCAATGCCTATGGCGCTGCGTATTGCCCCTGCCTGGGGGAGTCCTGCTTCGGTGATGCCTAAATGCAAAGGGTAAGGGATTTTATCGGCGAGCATCTGGTAAGCCTTTACTGTTGTGGGCACATCAAAGGCTTTAAGGGAAACCTTGATTAAGTTGAAGTCGATATCTTCCATAAGCCTTATCTGCTCCAGAGCGATATCGACCATTCGCTGAGCTAAAGGGAGCTTGGGTTCAAAATCTGTAGGCAGGCTGCCAGCGTTCACGCCGATGCGGATGGGAATTTCTCTTTCTTTAGCAGCGGATACCACCCTGGCGATTTGTTCCCTATCACGAATATTGCCGGGATTAAGGCGAAGCCCGTCAATGCCAGCGTGTAAGGAAGCCAGGGCGAGACGATAATCAAAGTGGATATCGGCGATGATTGGCAGCGATGTATTCTTTTTAATCGCCGGGATGCTGTCAACTGCTTGCCTGTCAGGAATTGCTATGCGCACTATTTCGCAGCCGCATTCCTGTAACTCTTTAACCTGGTTTACGGTGGCGTTAACATCTCTGGTGTCAGTTTTGGTCATCGACTGAACAGCGATGGGTGCATTGCCGCCTACAGTCACATTGCCAATTTTTAATTCCCTGGAGCTCCTCCGTGCTGTCATTTAAATAAGCTTCCTCCCTCGATAATGCGGGTAATATCAAAGTAGGTAATTATACACAGTAGCAGAATAAGCAGGGCAAAACCGACGGCGTTAACCAGGTGTTCCACTCTGGGTGATACTCGTTTACCTCGTCGAGCCAATTCTATGAGGAGGAACACAATTCTGCCGCCATCCAGGGCGGGTAATGGAAGCAGGTTAATTATCCCTAACATGAGGCTGATAAAAGCGGTGAACATAATTAGTGGGAGGAGACCTGTTCTAGCTACCTCCGCGGTCATCTGGTAAATACCTACTGGTCCAACGACTTGCGGAATTCTAGCAGCGATAATCGAGCTCCGTATTGTATTTCTGAATAAGATAAAGGTCTCAACGTAGCGTTGTGTTCCCAGCATGGTTGCTGTCCAGGGGGAATAGGATTGGCGAATTATTTGTTGACTCCCTTCGACGCCGGTGACATTAATTCCCAAAGCTCCTTCGTCTTCGGGCGGTATCCATCTCGGCACCAGGGTGACCTCCTGCTCGCCGTTGGCAGCCTTGTTTAGTAGCAGAGTCGTTTCTGAACCGAGGGAGAGTTGAACATAATAGGCTAGGTCCCCACGATTGTTAATTTTATGATCATTTATTGCCAGGATAATGTCTCCTTGTTCTATCTCTGCCTCTGCCGCTGGTGAACTCGGGGCTACCTGTTGCACCTGAACCTGTTCCATCAAAACGTTATGGGGGATCATAAAAACAAGGGAGAACAGAATTATCGGCAATAGCAAGTTCATCAAAGATCCGGCGGCGAGGATGAGCGCTCTAGCGCCAATGCTTTTGCTGGCAAAGCTGCGGGGCTCCGTGGGGTCTTCCTCCCCGAGTAGCTTGACAAACCCGCCTAAAGGCACAAGATTCAATGAATATACTGTTCCCCCTCTTTTGATGCTTGCCAGCTTTGGGGGGAAGCCTATGCCAAACTCCTCCACTTCTACATCGCTGCGCTTGGCAGCAATAAGATGCCCGAACTCGTGAACCAATATGAGCACCGACAGCATGGCGAAGAAGATAAGTATCATTATTACTGTGGTTAACATAAGCTTATATCATGGGCTATTTGTAATGTCGTTTCCCTTGTTTGCTCATCAGCAGCAAAGATTTCCTCTATTGACGGTTGAGCAATACTCTGATGTTGCTCCAATGCTTTGCTTACTATTGTGGCAATATCGGTGAACCTCATTTTCCCCTGGAGGAAAAACTCCACTGCTACTTCATCTGCGGCACAAAGTGCTGCAGGGTATGTTCCTCCTAACCTGGCAGCATCTAACGCCAGTTTAAGGCAGGGAAATTGAGCGTAATCTACAGGTTCGAAGCTCAAAATTTCCTTTCTGCTTAAATCAAGGCGTGGCAGCTCAGGATTAGGCAATCGCTCAGGATAGCAAAGTGCATACTGTATTGGCAAATGCATATCGGGGAAGCTGAGCTGTGCTTTCATCGAGCCATCGGCAAACTCAATAATGGAATGAACGAAGCTTTGTGGATGCACTAATATCTCAATCCTATCCACTGGAATGGCGAAAAGATGGTGTGCTTCAATGACCTCAAGCCCTTTATTCATCAGCGTTGCTGAATCGATGGTCACCTTCTTGCCCATTTTCCAGGTGGGGTGATGGAGGGCTTGCTCCACAGTTACTCGGTCTAGTTGTGACTGTGAGTGGCGATAAAATGGTCCTCCTGAGGCGGTCAAGAAAAGGCGGTGAGGTTCACTTTCTTCGCCCAGCAAACATTGCCAGATGGCGCTATGCTCGCTATCAACGGGCAAGATTTGGACACCGTGCTGGGTGGCTTCTGTGGTAACGATATTGCCTGCCATCACTAACACTTCCTTGTTTGCCAAGGCAACTGTCTTGCCTGCTTGCAAAGCAGCTATGGTGGGGAATAATCCGGCCTTGCCCGATGTAGCTATAACGATAAGGTCAACGTCGTCGTGGCTTGCTATTTCCTCCATGGGCATGAACTTCCCCTGGTACCCGAAATCAGGTTCAACAGAGCAGTAAAACAGTTGTGGTTTAAATTCCTCAAGTTGCTGCTCAAGGAGCTTAATATTTTCCCCTGCTGCCAAGCCTCTCACCTGGAATTTGGTGGGAAAGGCGCGGATTACATCCAACGCTTGCTGTCCTATAGAGCCTGTTGAGCCCAAAATGGCAATTCTCTTTACCCCACTACCCATATTACATAATAATATACCATTGGGGCAACGAAGATAAGGCTATCAAGGCGGTCGAGAGCACCGCCGTGACCAGGCAACAATTTGCCGGCATCCTTTGCCTCCAGATTGCGTTTGAGCAGGGATTCCACCATGTCGCCAAGCTGGGCAAACAGGCTAATGAGGCAGGCGAGAAGAATAAGTTGCCAGTAGAGCAGAGAAAAAGTACAAAATAAGTTGAGGAGCAGGAACACAGCCACAGCACCAGCGATGCTGCTTAACAAACCACCCATTGCTCCTTCCCAGGTCTTGCCCGGGCTTGTCGCCGGGGCTAGTTTATGCTTGCCCCATTTTCTCCCGATAAAGTATGCACCAGTATCATTGGCAAATGTGGTGAATAAAGCAAGATAAACCCAATTCCGTCCAGCCTCTAGCATATCTAGGTTGAGCCAATAGCTTAGCATCCATCCCACGTATAAAACGCCTGCTACTGTCCATGCCCAATCTTGAAATGCTGTTTCTCGTGGTGAATGAATCAGTATCCACGCCAGGGAAATTATTACCGCTATGGACATAATAGCGGGCAGAAGATTGATGTCGCGGTAATAAAGGCTCAGCGGGCTTAAAGTGAGTGCCACTGCCCATAATATGCCAAAGCGTGTTAGAGGATGCCCTTTGCCTGAAATGGCCACCATGCGGTAGAACTCTAAAGTGGCGACTAACGCTGCTGCGGCAATGAAAAGACTGAACAACCAGGGGTGGCCAAACCAGACGGCGAGGAGGATAATGGGCAAGAGTATCGCTGCAGTGATAATCCTTTGTTTAAGCATGCCTAAATCCTAACCGCAAAGCACCAATCCTAAACAAATTCCAATATCT
>CAZYNG010000102.1:0-3944 GCA_964648615.1 uncultured Dehalococcoidales bacterium
TACCCCCTTCATTATTACACCCAAATAGGTTAAAATAATAGTTTCATTGACCATTTTGTATGGCCAGGCGAAGGACAATGGAAATTAAGGCTGTAGTTGGTGATATAACCAAGATCCAGGTCGATGCACTGGTGGTGAATCTTTTTGAGGAAGTGAAACAGCCCGGTGGGGCCACCGCTGCTGTCGATAAAGCTCTAGGCGGAGCTGTGAGCCAGCTTATTGACCAGGCAGCGATTAAGGGCAAGCTTGGAGAAGTTACCATCATTCACACACTGGGCAAGTTGCCCGCTAGGATAGTGGCTACGGCGGGACTGGGCAAAAAAGAAGAGTTCAATCTGGACAAAGTACGTAGAGTAGCCGGTGATTTTTCCCGCTTATTACGCAAATCAAACTGCCACAGGGTGGCTACAGTACTCCACGGGGCGGGCACAGGCAGCATTGAACCAGAGGATTCCGCAGAAGCAATTACCGAGGGCAGCCTTCTCGGCCTTTACAATTTCACCAGGTATAAAAAGCCTGAATATGAGGATTTAGCCGAGATTTTGATAGTGGAGAAACAACAAAACAAGCTAAAGGCCATGGAGCATGGCATTGGAAATGGCAAGATAATGGCAGAAGCCGCCATAATTGCCCGCGACATGGTTAACGAGCCAGCTAACCAGATGACCCCCACTCGAATGGCTGAAATAGCTGAAGAGACAGCCAACAAATATGATTTGGAACTCAAAGTTCTCGATTCCAGGGATATGGAAGCGATGGGCATGGGAGCACTTTTAGGAGTGGCAAGTGGAAGCAGCCAGCCACCAAAGTTGATAACTCTTGGCTACAAAGGTAATCCAGATTCCCAGAAAACTGCTGGCTTTTTGGGCAAAGGAGTAACGTTTGATTCTGGAGGAATTTCCATTAAACCTTCAGAGGGCATGGGTGAGATGAAAGATGACATGGCAGGCGGCGCAGCAGTTATGGCAGCATTAGCTGCCATCGCTCGCTTAAAATGCCAAATCAACGTCACCGCTATAATTCCAGCGGCGGAGAACTTACCTGGCGGCAATGCCCTCAAGCCTGGAGACATATTGAAGGCAATGAACGGCAAAACCATAGAAATAATAAACACCGATGCTGAGGGAAGGCTTATCTTAGCTGACGCACTGAGCTATGCCGTAAAACAGAGCCTCTCTCCACTGGTAGACCTGGCTACTTTAACCGGTGCCTGTCGAGTTGCCCTGGGCACTGAATATAGCGGACTTTTTAGCAATAACCAGCGATTAGCAAATGCAATTGTCAAAGCTGCTAACAAAACCGGAGAAAAGATGTGGCAAATGCCATTGCCCGAGGAATATAAGGAACAGAACAAAAGCCTCATCGCCGATATTAAGAACACCGGGAATAGATACGGTGGGGCTATCACCGCTGCTCTTTTCCTGGCTGAGTTCATCGATGATGTTCCCTGGGCGCATATTGACATAGCTGGCACTGCTTCCAGCAATAAAGAAAGCGGCTATACAGTGAAAGGAGCGACTGGAGTAGGTGTAAGGACACTGACCGAATTAGCTTTATCACAAGCTAAGCAAGGAGGGTTGGTATGAAGGTAAAGTTGCTGGGTCATTCCTGTTTCTTGATCACCTCTGAGAAGGGAACAAAGCTGATTACCGACCCCTATACAGTCGGCGCAAGCATTAATTACGCTCCCATCAAGGAAAGCGCTGACATCGTCATCGTAAGCCATGACCACCACAGTGACCATAACAATGTTTCAGCGGTGCAAGGACAACCACAGATAGTCAAAGGTAGCGGCATCAAGAATGTCAGTGGTATCGAGTTTAAAGGCATTGCCACCTACCATGACAAATCTCAGGGAAAGGAAAGGGGAGATAATACCATATTTTGTTTTACCGTCGATGGCATCGCACTTTGCCATCTAGGAGACCTAGGGCATTTGCTGAGCCAGGAGCAAGTAGCCTCACTTGGCAGCGTGGATATATTATTCATTCCCGTAGGTGGCGTTTTCACCATAAATGCTGCCGAAGCAAGCCAGGTGTGCACTCAACTGAGGCCTAAGGTGATAATCCCTATGCATTTCAAGACGCCTAAATGTGCCTATCCCATAAGCGATGTCAATACTTTCCTCGAAGGCAAAGAAAAGGTCAGGCAGTGGGATAAGAGCGAGATAGAATTTCAAGCCGGGAAGTTGCCTGCTGAGAGTGAAATTATCGTGTTACCACCAGCTTCATAATCAAGCTTCTGTCATTGGCAACATATTCTCCTGGAGTTGAGGATCAGTGATTTTTAAAGATTCCGAATTCATTTTCACACCACCAAGAGAAATTTCTTGGGCCAGGCGCATTCTAATCAAGCCCTGTGCCGGCTATGCCACACCATACCCGGCAACTACCAGCCCCCAAATACTCAGGACCATCATTGAAGGCATCAGCAAAGTGAGCGGCGCTGACATCATCATTGCCGATGCAACTCCAAGCGGTGAGCCAATCTATCCCATATATAGCGCTTTAGGATATGACTTTCCTAATGTGCTATTGCTTGATACCAAAGATTCCATTTTCGTGGAGGTGGAGAATCCTCTATCCAAATTCTTCGCCGTGCCCACCTTCTGGATACCTAACGTGGTCTTACGCAGCGATTTATTGATCAGCGTGACACCGTTTAACATTTGCAAAGATACGGCATGCTTCAGCATAGCGAATCTGTTAAGCCTGCTTCCGGTGAGTAAGTACAAATGGGGCAAGAGAGGTGGCTGGGGAACATTATATGCATTAGGAATAGAAAGGGTACTTGCTGACCTCTACTTTACCATGCCCTTCGATTTAGGGATCATAGAAGCTCGTCAGAAGTTATTTTACTCCGATGACCCTACAAAAGGGGAAACCGAGGAATACGGAAAGATTTTTATGGGCGAGCCTTATGAAGTAGACCGTCAGGCTTCAAAGGCGGCGCGGATTAAGTCCAAGTATCTACAGTTAATCGAGGAAGGAAAAACTGAACTCGAAGATTAAAGAAGCCTACCGGTTGAGATAAGCATCGATATCCGCAGCGGCTCGCTTGCCAGCTCCCATAGCACTGATGACCGTAGCCGCTCCAGTGGCCATATCGCCTCCACACCACACTCTATCCTTACTTGTTCTCCCGGTATCCTCATCAGCTTTCACCGTGCCCCACCTGGTAAGTTCAAGGCCCCCAGTCGTTGAAGGGACAATCGGATTAGGGCTGGTGCCCAGGGCAACGATCACGGTATCAACAGGCACAGTAAACTCAGTTCCCTGCTTCCGAATTGGTCGCCTCCGCCCACTCTCATCGGGTTCACCCAACTCCATTTCATAGCACTCTACTGCCTTGACCTTGCCCTGTTCATCCCCGATAAAACAATCAGGATTTGTTAAAAGCCTGAAAATGACTCCTTCTTCTTTAGCATTCTCCCTTTCCTCAGCCCTTGCTGGCATCTCCACTTCAGAACGTCGGTAAATGAGATGTACTTCTTCAGCTCCGAGCCTCAAGGCACACCTCGAAGCATCCATAGCTACATTGCCGCCGCCAACGACAGCCACCCTTCCCCCTGCTTTTATCGGTGTATCATACTCGGGAAACCGGTAAGCCTTCATCAAATTTGTCCTGGTAAGAAATTCATTAGCTGAATAGACGCCACTCAAATTCTCACCGGGAATGTTCAGAAACATCGGCGCCCCGGCTCCAGGAGCCAGGAAAACAGCATCATAGCCATTTTGTAAAAGCTCGTCCACCATGGCTATTTTACCAATCACATGGTCAAGCTTGATCTCGACACCCAGAGACCTCACATAATCAACCTCAGCTTGAACAACATCCTTGGGCAACCTGAATTCGGGAATACCATACATCAACACGCCACCAGCTACATGGAACGCCTCAAAAATGCTTACTTCATATCCCAATTTACTCAGGTCAGCAGCGCA
>CAZYNG010000103.1:0-3914 GCA_964648615.1 uncultured Dehalococcoidales bacterium
CTTGACAGGGTTTATTATCTTGCTGAATTGCCGCGTCCCGAGATAGGTTTGAGCGACAAGAAGATAACCGAGGCAAAAAAGATAGTGCAGGAGCTTGATGTCAAGAAGTTGCGGGGTATCTTGAGGGCATATAAGAAAGGAGAAGTTGAAGCCGATAACCTTGTAGAGGAGCTTATCGGTGGGTTAGGTATTACTGACCATCAGGCTACTGACCTGTTGAGTCGAGTTTTCCCTGAACTGGAGAAAATGAGGCCGTTGTCTTCCAATAAGACGCTCAGAAGTCACATGACGGCTACCTGGTTTCACACATTAGCGGCGATACAGAATAAAGCTAAGTTTCCCGTCGCCTTGTTCTCGGTGGGTCTTCGGTATCGTAATGAACAGAGGGAGGATGCTCACCATTTACGAATTCATCATTCAGCGTCAATAGTGATAATGGATGCCAACATTTCGTTAAGTGCTGGTAGAAAAATAACCGAGGAAATTCTCAAGCAATATGGTTTTTCTGATATTAAGGTTGAAACGAAGATGGCAACATCCAAATATTATGCTCCTGGTCAGGAACAGGAAGTTTTTGTTAATTACAACGGTGAATGGATAGAAGTTGCTGATATTGGTATGTATTCGCCGGTATCGCTGGCGAACTTTAACGTTAAATATCCGGTATTCAACGCTGGTTTAGGCATCGAGAGATTAGCGATGATACTTCATGAGATAGATGATATTAGGAAAGTAGCATATCCTCAATTCTCTGTGGTGGAATTTTCCGATGAGGAGATAGCCGGGTCTATCAGCTATATAGCAAGTCCAGGAACTTCTCGGGGGAAAAGGATAGCCAGTGCAATTGAGCAAACTGCACAAAAGCACAAGGATGAAATTGCTCCCTGTGAGTTTCTGGCCTGGGAGGATGATCTCGTTGAGGTGAAGGTCGTGGAGACGGAAGAGGGTAAGAGGCTCATCGGTCCCGCTGGCTTCAATGAGATTTGTGTAGCCGATGGTACTATTTATAGCGATATTGTCCCTTCGGGAGAATACAGCGGCGTAAACTATATGCGTGCTATCGCTATGGGTGCAGCGTCTCTAATAGAGAATAGCCGCGAGGATTTAACCTATCAGGTAAAGGCGATAAAGCATCTCTCAGACCTCAATTTGCAGATTCCCACGCCTATTCGTGAATATATAGAGAAACAACAGAAGAAGATTGGAGTTAGTGGGGCTGTTTTCATAACCGTAGAATCGCACTTTAAAGGAGGGAAGAGCAAGGTTGAAGGATAAGACGCTGCAGAAGCTTGGTGAGTTACACCGAAAGCATAAAGATATTATAACTCTTATGCCCTTGCAGACAGGTGGGCTGCTCACTGAAGCGGCAAAAAAGGCTTTGATAGAATTCGGAGATGGTTACTCCGTGTGTGATTTTTGCACGGGTAATCTAAGTAACATCGCAAATCCTCCTATCCGGGAATTTGTGCACGAGCTTTTGCCTGAATTTTTGGGTTGTGAAGTTGCCGCTGTGACTCATGGGGCAAGAGAAGCTAAATTCATGATAATGCATTCGCTGGCTAGGCTGGGTGATTCGATTATTGTGGATGGTAATCGGCACTACACTACAATTGT
Organism: uncultured Dehalococcoidales bacterium; assembly: GCA_964648615.1. GTDB lineage: Bacteria > Chloroflexota > Dehalococcoidia > GIF9 > AB-539-J10 > CG2-30-46-19. Next base: position 1,615 of record CAZYNG010000103.1, read on the forward strand.
TGCTGCTCAAAGAGCGGGATTAAACGTGGTTGAGGTGCCCAGCTCGGGCCATCCTGGATTCACCATTGATGTTAACGAGTATGAGCCATTGATAGAAAAACATCACCCCAGGATGATTCTATTAACCTACCCTGACGGTAACTATGGAAATATCCCTGATGCAAAGAGGCTGGGGGAGATTGCCAAAAACCATGATGTTCCGTTTATCCTCAACGGGGCGTACGCTGTAGGTAGAATGCCTGTGAATATGAATGAGCTGGGGGCTGATTTCGTTATCGGCAGCGGTCATAAGAGTATGGCGTCTGCCGGTCCTTGTGGAGTATTGGGGATGAAAAAGAGGTGGGAGGAGGTGGTATTGAGGAAATCGGAAACATATAGCAATAAAGAACTTGAGCTTCTCGGTTGTACATTAAGAGGAGTTCCTGTGATAACGCTTATGGCATCGTTTCCTTATGTACTGAAAAGGGTTGATGATTGGGATGAGCAGGTATTAAAGGCACAGTGGTTTTCCAATGAGGTTGAGAAATTGGGATTCAAGCAATTGGGGGAAAAGCCACACAGGCATGACTTGTTGCATTTTGAAACGCCGGCGCTTTACGAGATATCCAAGCGTGTTCGGGAGCGAGGATATTTTCTTTATAAAGAGCTCAAGGATAGAGGAATTTGGGGTCTGCAACCAGGCTTGACCAGAGCTTTTAAGCTCTCTACTTTTGCTGCTAGCAGAGAACAGTTGAGTTTTGTGGTCGATTCCTTTAAGTCTATCCTGAGCAAATATAGCTGACTGCGGCAGTTAGGCGGCAATGAAGGACTTTTTTCACTTTTGTCGGTGAGCTTCCTTTAATTCCTGAAAATGTGTCTGAAAGGAAGCAGAGGTTATAGTATTTGTGCTCATAAGCACAGCATCCTCCCTGTTATTTGAGTAGTAACGAGGGCGTCTCCCTACTGTTTGGAATCCATATTTTTGGTAAAGTGCCTGAGCTGCTTTGTTGGAAGCGCGTACTTCTAAGGTGATTGTTCTAATGCTTAGTGGGGTGGCAAGGTCAATAAGTGAGATAAGTAATCTCTCTCCTATTCCACTGCGACGGTAATTGTTCCTTACTCCAAGGGCGGTGATGTGTGCTTCATCGGGCGTAATCCAAAAGCCGGCGAAACCAAAGACGTACTGCTCACTAGTCGTGTGTTGTACATTGTGATGATTACGGCTAAGAAGTCGCTTGTACCAGGGAGGTTCGGGCATGATTTGCCTGTTTGTATTCAGTTCATGCTCTTCTTCTGCACATGCTACAATGTAACGGCCTAATGGATTGTGAATCTCCCGGTGATATGAAGCATAGGAGCGAAATAGTTGCTCCTCAGAGAAAGCTTCCCGGTCTATCTCAGCTACTTGATGGATGTCTCTATCCTCTGCAAGCCGGGTAATATATTGGTTTTTCCCCACCATTTTAACCTACCATGATTGACTGATATGGGTTTATTATAGACTACCTTGATATAATGGTGAAGGGTCTAACAATGAAAGGTGGTTTGTTAAACACCAGCGTTCAGCTAGCGCCACATCATCCTGAAGGATTAACCTTGGCTAATCCAGTGATGACTGCTTCAGGCACTTTCGGTTATGGCATAGAATATAGTGAGCTCGTTGACATACAGAAACTGGGGGCCATTGTATGCAAGGGAATCACTCTTAAGCCGGGGAGTGGCAATCCTCAGCCACGATTGATAGAAATGAAATACGGCTTGCTCAATTCCGTTGGGTTGGAGAACATTGGCGTTGATGCCTTAATCAAGGATAAGGCGCCAATGTGGGCAGGCTGGCAAGTTCCAGTCATCGTTAATATTGCCGGGGAAACAATTGATGAATATGTTCAACTTGCTGGTAAGTTAGAAGGTGTGCCGGGGGTAAGTGGCATTGAGTTGAATATCAGCTGTCCTAATGTCTCAGCAGGAGGGATGGAATTTGGATTGACTCCTGAAGCGGCAGCTCAAGTAACCTCAGCAGTTAAGGCTGTGACCACTTTGCCTCTCATTGTGAAATTAACTCCAAATGTGACTGATATTAAGGAAATTGCTCTGGCAGTAGAGGAAGTCAAGGCTGATGCTGTGTGCTTGATCAACACCATAAAGGCAATGGCGATAGATATAAATGAAAAGGAGCCATGCTTGGGAAATATCACCGGTGGACTTTCTGGTCCTGCCATCAAGCCAATAGCCCTCTACATGGTGTATGAAGTAGCCAAAGTAGTCGGCATTCCGGTAATAGGTTGCGGTGGCATTGCTTCCGGCGAGGATGCCCTGGAGTT
>CAZYNG010000104.1:0-3857 GCA_964648615.1 uncultured Dehalococcoidales bacterium
TTGTCATTGGTGCTATTATCCGAGGGCAACGGCGGCGTAAGGCTACTGGTGCTGAAGGCATGATTGGTGGGGTAGCAGTAGCCAGAACGCCTCTGGACCCTATGGGGACGGTTCTGGCTAAGGGGGAGCTGTGGACTGCTGCCACTGAAGGAGAAAAGGTGGAACAGGGGGAGGAGGTGATAATAACCAAGGTGGAAGACTTAAAGCTGCGGGTAATTAAGAAATTAAAGAAAGGATAAGATAGTGGATATAGAGATGAGTGGTCCTATCATCGTGGTGATAGTCTTCGCCGTTGCCTTCGCTGTCTATGTTATTTTTGCTATTATACAGGGGCAAAGGCGAAAGCTTACCGCTGGTATTGAAGACATGGTGGGTAAAATAGCGGTGGCGCAGACATCGCTTAACCCGAAAGGCATGGTTCGGGCTGAGGGGGAAATATGGGCGGCGGTAAGCGAAGGAGGTGATATAGAACCGGGAGAGGAGGTGGTAATAACCCAGGTAAAAGGACTAAAATTACGGGTGGCAAAAAAATCTAAAGAAAAGGAGGGGAAATAATATGTGGTTTCTCTATGTTGTCATCGTCATAGTAGTGCTAATACTGCTTTCAGCAGCTATCAGGATTGTTCAGGAGTATGAACGAGGAGCGGTTTTCCGGTTGGGGAGATTTGTTGGTCTGAGAGGTCCGGGACTTATTTTTCTTATCCCTTTCATTGAACGGATGATGAAGGTTGATCTTCGAGTAATCACCATGGATGTTCCTTCCCAGGAATGCATCACCATGGACAATGTTACCGTCAAAGTTGACGCCGTGATTTACTTTCGTGTCGTTGATGCTGCAGATGCGGTGCTTAAAGTGCTTGATTACATCAAGGCAACTTCGTTGCTTGCCGCCACTACCCTGCGGAATGTGGTGGGGCAATCTGAACTGGATGAGCTGTTAGCTCATCGAGACAAGCTCAATGAAAAGATACAAGTTGTGGTAGATGAGGGGTCGAATCCGTGGGGAATAAAGGTAAGCATGGTTGAGGTTAAGGATGTGGAATTGCCAGACACAATGAAGCGGGCAATGGCAGCGCAAGCTGAAGCGGAAAGGGACAGGAGAGCTAAAGTTGTTCATGCTGAAGGTGAATTCCAGGCAGCGGAGAAGCTGGCAGGGGCGGCGAAGATCATCGCCACTCACCCATCAGCGATGCAGCTTCGTTACCTTCAGACATTGTCGGCGATAGCGACGGAGAGAGCAAGTGTCATAGTGTTTCCCTTGCCGATGGACTTGATAACACCATTTCTGAGCCGGGGTAGCGCTGAGAAGAAATAAATCCGGTAAGGGATAATTGTGGCCAGCAATAGTAAGGCGGAATGGCGCGAGAATATACTGACGCCATTGGTAAGGAAACGGCCTGAGCGACAGGACAAGTTTGAGAACAGCTCAGGCGTGGAATTAGATGCCTTATATTGTCCTGAAGATATCGCTGACATCCATTACGCTCAACAGTTAGGCTATTCCGGCGAATATCCCTTTACTCGTGGTGTCCAGCCTAATATGTATCGAGGCAGGATATGGACAATACGCCAGTATGCTGGATTTGGAGCTGCTGAGGAGACCAACCAGCGGTATCACTACCTCCTGAGCCAGGGTCAAACTGGCTTGAGCGTGGCCTTCGATTTGCCTACACAGATTGGATATGATTCAGACCACTCCCTGGCTAGAGGGGAAGTTGGCAAGGTAGGCGTGGCGATAGACAGCCTGCAGGATATGGAGGTTCTTTTTCAAGGCATTCCCTTAGATAAGGTCAGCACTTCAATGACTATAAATTCCACTGCTTCTATTTTGCTTGCCATGTATTTGGTTCTGGGGAGGAAACAAGGCGTTGAGGCAGCCAAATTGAATGGGACTATTCAAAACGATGTGCTGAAAGAATATATCGCTCGGGGAACTTATATCTTTCCGCCGCGTCCTTCGATGAGGTTGACCACAGACATATTCGCTTATTGTGCTGAAAATGTTCCCCGCTGGAACGCTATCAGCGTTAGTGGTTACCATATGAGGGAAGCGGGATGCACTGCTGCTCAGGAGGTTGGCTTTACCTTAGCCGATGGCATTGCCTATGTGCAGGCAGCTGTTGATAATGGACTGGATGTAGATGCTTTTGCTCCGAGGGTTTCTTTCTTCTTTGATAGCCACGTTAACTTTTTTGAGGAAGTTGCCAAATTCAGGGCGGCACGTCGTCTCTGGGCGAGGATAATGAAGGAGAGGTTTGGAGCTAATGAGGAGCGTTCCTGGATGCTCCGCTTTCACACTCAAACTGCAGGGTGCAGTCTTACGGCACAACAACCATATAACAATATTGTCAGGACTGCCCTCGAGGCTCTGGCAGCGATATTGGGAGGCACACAATCATTGCATACTAATTCCTTTGATGAGGCTTACTGGACGCCTTCGGAAGAAGCGGTGACCATTGCGGTACGCACGCAGCAATTGCTTGCTCATGAGAGCGGCGTTGCTGATGTTGTTGACCCTGTTGGTGGCTCCTATTACGTGGAATCCCTTACCGCTGAGTTGGAGAAGCAAGCCAGTGATTATATTGCCAAAATAGATAGTCTCGGGGGTGCCGTGACAGCTATTGAGCAAGGATATCAGCAAAGGGAAATTCAGCAAGCTTCCTATAAATATCAAAAGATGGTTGAAGAAGGGAAGCAAAAAATAGTAGGGGTGAACGACCTTGTTACTGGTGAATCTAAGATAGCCAGCACGCTGAGGGTCAAGTTGGAGATAGAGGCGAAGCAGAAAGAAAGACTGGCGAAGGTTAAGCGGGAGAGGGATAACGGTAAGGTAAAGCAAACTTTGAAAAGATTGGAGGAAGCGGCGCAGGGTAAGGAAAACACCATGCCTCCGATCATTGAGTGTGTAGAGGCTTATGCCACCATAGGTGAAATATGTGATGTGTTGCGCAATGTGTTTGGGGTTCAGAGAGAATTTCTGTTTTTCTAATCAGGAGGGAAAGTGGTTATAGGAATTGGTCATTTAGCTATTCTAGCAGGTAATTTAGACGAAACGGTAAAGCTTTACCGGAAATTGTTTGGCGCCACATCGAGCGAGGTTAAAGCTATTGCTGAACAGGGAGTGAAGACAGCCATGCTTGATATAGGCGGCGGTAAGCTGGAGATATTGGAGCCCCTTCCGGGGAGTGGCATGGAGAAGATTTTGGAGAAGAGGGGGGAGGGGATGCATCACATATGTCTTGAAGTTGATAACATTGAGCAAACTCTCGATTTCCTTGCTGGTGAGGGTGTGAACTTGATTGACCGGAAGGCACGTCGTGGTTTAGAGGGCATGGTTGCCTTTATTCACCCCAAATCGACCAAAGGCGTCCTTGTTGAGCTTTGCCAGAAGTATTGAGGAGATTGGCCATGCCGGGTGAAGCTAGAATTCGTGTGCTGGTTGCCAAGCCAGGACTTGATGGGCACGACCGCGGTGCTAAGGTGGTCGCCAGAGCGTTGCGCGATGCCGGCATGGAAGTAATTTATACCGGTATCCGGCAGTCACCGGAGATGATTGTGAGGACAGCGGTTCAGGAGGATGTAGATGTTGTCGGGCTGAGCATTTTGTCAGGTGCCCATTTAGAACTTCTTCCGCCAGTGATAGAAGGTCTTAAGAGGGAAGGGAAGGGGGATGTTCTGGTCATCGCTGGTGGCATAATACCAGATGAGGACATACAGCAGCTGCAGCAAATTGGAGTGAAGGCCATTTTCGGTCCGGGCACGAAGACAGGTGAATTAGTGACTTTCATAAAAGATGAAATAGCCGCCAGGCGGGAATAGAGCGAAAGGCAAAAATCAAAAGTCAAAATGCAAAATGA
>CAZYNG010000105.1:0-3849 GCA_964648615.1 uncultured Dehalococcoidales bacterium
TGTCCCGGTTTATGTCATTCACTAACTTTTCCATCAACTCTGAATCAATATTCACGTCCTCTAAAGTGGCGACATTTAACCCATCATTCATATTCTCAGGTGGTCGATAAGTGTATGGACTGTAAGGTTCTGATTGACAACCGACAATTAATAAAGAAAGAATTGAAATTAGAAGAATCGCTTTTTTCATATTAATCGGGATTTCCCATTTCAATTCGCAATGAGGCGTCCTGGCCCTCATTGCTCCTACCAGCGAAGCGGGCTCTGCCACGCCTCCTTCAACTCACCAAGAGATTTACTAACAACCCTGTCCCCTTTCAGTCCGTATATTTCCAGCATTTCAGCATCAGTAACCTGCCCGATAACACTCTCCGTTATCCCCTTCATTATCCGTTCAAACTCAGCTTTATTCTGTGACGCCACCTCAACCAGGAACCGGGCATTCGATTCCGAGAAAAGTATGAAGTCATCCCTGTCTATTGGCTCGCCAAGAGGAACAGAGTCCAACTGAATTGTGGCCCCAAGGCCACCGGCAAAGGCCATCTCAGCAACGGCGACTCCAAGTCCTCCCTCACTCAAATCATGGCATGCCCTGACCAGACCTTTCTCTGCAGCCCTGCTCAACTTATCCATCAACTCCTTCGCCTTATGCGGATTCACCCTGGGGACATTATTTCCGATAAAACCGTTGAGCCTGAAGTATTCAGACCCGCCCAGCTCATTGTTCGTAGCACCGACGAGGTAAATCAGGTCGCCTGCCTGCTTGAAATCCATCGATATAGCTCGAGCCACGTCTTCCATAACGCCGATGGCAGAGATAAGCAAGGTATGAGGAACAGAGATAACCTTGCCCTCAAATTGAAACTCATTATTGAGACTATCCTTGCCCGAGATGAACGGCGTCCCGTAGACCACCGCCATATCATGGCACGCCTGGGCAGCTTGAACTAAAGCCCCCAGCATCTCGGGGCGGCTGGTATTACCCCAGCTAAAGTTATCCAGCAGCGCTACTCGTTCTAGATTGCCTCCAACGGCTATGATCTGCCGTAAAGCTTCGTCAATGGCTGACGCCGCCATCCAGTAAGGGTCTATCTCTCCATACTTCGGGTTTATGCCATTGGAAACGATTACACCCCTTTTAGAATCGGGGAGCGGCTTGATAATGGCGGCATCGCCAGGACCATCCCCATCCTTACCAACCAACGGCTTAAGAACACTGGCCCCCTGCACCTCATGGTCATATTGCCGTATCACCCATTCCTTACTGCATACATTCCATGAGCCAAGAACTTTCAGCAGGGATTCAGTCAAATCCTGTGGTGGAGCGAAGTCAGGTTCCTTATGCCGTGGTTTTTCCCATACTGCTCCTGCCGTTAACTGAGGACGACCGTGGTGTAGAAATTCCATATCAAGGTCACAGACTAATTTTTCCTGATAAAAAAGCTGAAGCCTGCGGTCATTGGTAAACTCACCGATGACTGCCGCTTCCACATCTCTGCTGGCAAAAAGGCTCAGCAGCTGTTCAACACAGCGCAGGGGAACAGCCAGCACCATTCGCTCCTGTGACTCGGATATCCATATTTCGGTATAAGACAGCCCGGCATATTTCAGCGGAACCCTATCCAGATGAACTCGAACTCCGGTTTCTGCAGCCATTTCGCCTACCGCTGATGATAAGCCACCACCTCCACAATCGGTTATCCTGGAGTAAAGCCCACGGTCCCTGGCTTCAAGCAAGGCATCGATAACCTTTTTCTCCACAATCGGATCCCCAATCTGAACCGAACTATAAGAAACAGCCGTTGATTCCTCGGTAAGCTGCTCGGAGGCAAAAGTCACACCGTGTATTCCATCGCACCCGGTTTTACCTCCCACCAACACTACCAGGTCACCGGAACGCTGCTGCCCTCTCTGGGAAAGTTTCCCGGGCAATAATCCTACAGTGCCGCAGAAAACAAGCGGATTAGCCACATATCGTTCATCGAAAAGTATCGCACCATTAAGCGTAGGTATTCCCAGGCGATTACCATAGTCAGCTACTCCAGCCCGGACTCCCTTGAAAATACGACGTGGATGTAAAACACCTCGCGGCAGCCTGTCATAGGGAAAATCAGGAGGACCAAAGCAGAACACATCGGTGTTCAGGATTGGCTTGCCTCCGAGGCCGGTGCCCATGATATCACGGACAACACCGCCTATTCCCGTCGCTGCTCCCCCGTAGGGCTCGACCGCCGAGGGATGATTGTGAGTCTCCACTTTGAAACAGAGCGCCCAGAAGCCGTCAAAGTCAATCACCCCGGCATTATCCTCAAAAACGGAGAGGCACCATGGCTTGTTCATCTCCTCGGTTGCCTTCATAACAGTGCTCTTGAGCAAGTTATCTATGGTTATGTCACCAAACTTGATTCTCCCCTTGAATGTCTTATGGACGCAGTGCTCAGACCAGGTCTGCGCCAGTGTTTCAAGCTCAACATCAGTGGGGGCATGTCCTTGCCCGTGAAAGTAAGCAATGATTGCGTGAAGCTCGTCGGCGGTAAACCCAAACTGCTGCCTGACCTTTGAGAACTCTTCTTCGGTTAACTCAAGAATATTTACCCGCTCTAATTTAAATCTATACTGTGGGTTTTCGGGGAAGATTACTGATTCCTGCTTAACCACATGCTGGATAATCGGGTTTACCAATAACCTGTCACATACAACGTCCAATCGACGCTTGTCCAGCTCCCCTTCAATAAGGTATCGCTTCGCTGTTCTAACCGCCCTGACTTTTTCTATACCCAAATCCCGCACCGCCTTCATGATAGTAGCCTCAACCGGGTCGGTAACACCGGCATTGTAAGCCACCTCAATAACATGGTAGCCATCACCACCCCGGGAATCCCGGTCATACTGATATTCCTGAGTTACCGGGTCAGCCAGCAAGCCCCGGCAAATCAGCTCCAGTTCATCATCAGTTAAATCCGCATCCAGCCAGTATATATCCACAACACGGATATCGGAGACCGCTGTTATTCCCAGATCGATTACTTCCTTGACCAGACCAAGCCCTTTAGTATCCGGTAGATAACGCTTCGGGTAAACTTCGATTCTATGCATCAAAATATATCTCTAGAGGTTTCTGGCTCGGCAATTGTTAATTGTATCCTACTATTGCCTGTATCGTCTATCAACGCTTCCCGCCAAAAATCCACGGCAAAAATTTGGTTGACTTGCACCTTAACATATGCTTTGATATTGACAACTATTTTCATTGTTAAGCTCGTACCATTTTGGTAGTGCTAAGCTGGATAAACGGTTATCGCTGTCCACCTAATAATCAGGAAGTATATCGGAGATGAAAAGGGTATATGTTAAAGAGGAGGCGTGCATTGGCTGTGGCCTTTGTCAGGTTTACTGTCAGGTAGAACATTCCCGGTCCAAGGACATAATCAAAGCATTTTTGAGAGAAACACCCGAGCCTTTGCCACGCATCCGGGTGGAAACGAATGAGGATATTTGCCTTGCAATACAGTGTCGTCATTGCACTGAGCCCTGGTGTGTTTATTCCTGCCCTACAGGTGCAATGCATAAGGACCCCGTAACTGGTATGGTCTGCATTGACGCAGAGAAATGCATTGCCTGTTGGACTTGTATAATAGCCTGCCCTTACGGAGCATTAACAAAAGATATAGGCAACAAAACTGTTGTTAACTGTGACCTTTGCCCTGAAAGAGACCTACCAGCCTGTGTCGCCAATTGTCCCAATGAAGCGCTGGTAGTGAGTGTAGACGGCGGAAAAGAATGACTGAAGCAAAATGATTGCCATAATCGACTATGGTGCGGGAAATTTGCGTAGCGTTACTAATGCTC
>CAZYNG010000106.1:0-3836 GCA_964648615.1 uncultured Dehalococcoidales bacterium
ATCACCCCGGCACAAGTGGGGACATCCTGGGGGCTGGAGCAAAGTACCAGCCCCCGAAGAACTCAATGCTCTAGTCAGGAAGCTCCCATGAGCCACAACCTTCGTTCTCGTAGAAGCGGACCTGCATCAGCTTGAGGCTGTTGGCGTCGTAGTCCCAGAAGTAGCCCGTAAGGGCGGGAACGTTGAACGGCCAAACATTGGTGAACTTGTAATCGATCCCTTTATCATATACTCCTACTGTTCCACCGACATCGACCCACCCACTGAGCCGGAACAACTTGCTGATATCCTTCACGGTTGGCTTGCCTTTGTCCCTTCGGAGCTTAAAGTTGTTTTCCAGCAGAGCTAGGTCATATCCACCCGTGACTGTTACCGTGGCATCTACGGTAGCGTTCATGCCATTCTTCATCGGCTTGCCCAGGGCAACTGCGTATACGTTGTAGCAGAGATCGCCGAAGTCCTCATATGGCATGTAGATCAAAGCGCCGTCCCCATCCATGGCGTTGCCATCGGCAACTCGGAACTGATTGGCATCCTCAGGGTTCCGCATCATCTTGATCTCGACGGGTTCGATGTTACCATCCTCATCTAGAGGAACAAAGATGGTATGTCGGTTGCTACCCTCCATATTGACCGTCTTGCCATATTTCACACCTATGATATTGATCTGGTAATGCTTACCGTGATCACCATCAATATCCTTGATGTCTTTACCTATGCCGGCAAAGACCGTACCCACGCCTAATGTCATTACTAGAACTACTGCCAATGTTATCGCAATTAGCTTTCTCATTCCTCATCTCCTTTCTTTTTAAATTTGCCTTATCGCCCTCACCGACCCCTCTCAGTTAAGCTAACAGGCAGGGCACAGCGGCAAGTCTTGTTATCAGGTACTTGTAATCCTCCGCATCTATCACATCCTTCCCCTTAGATTCACTTCATCGCCCCCCGACCCGGGAAATGGCCTGGGAACCTATTTAGTTGTAGTCTTGAAAGGCCTGAATTTTGGTAGTATGGTTATTGTGTATTACCTGTCCCGCTGTTGTCAATTGCATTATCTTTACTTTACTTTACTTTACCTCCAAACTTATGCAATTATGTGAAAACCGTCCACGAATCTTGTATTAGCTATGCGTCTACGCTAGAGGTTATATCATACCCTGCTTCAACTCTGTCAATATTTCATTAATTTCTCTTGGAGCTAACCCAGGTAAGAACGGGTGAGGTCTGGCATGGAAATGCCAGCAGTGCCAGAAATGGCACTGGAATAACGAAAATGGGAGAGGGCATTAAGCCCCTTCCCACCCCTTCTATTTAAGGCTGCCGGGTAAAGGTTGTGAATTCAATTTCGTTCTGGCTCTTCACAAATATCCCTTACTTTCTTAAGCTCAGGAAATCCAGCGCCGTATTTCTCAATCAGTCCTTCATCGGCGAAGCTGAAGTATCGGCTTACTCTCGCTCTACATCCGCTTCAAGCGTCGAGGTGAAATCCTGATATTTGCTATCCTTTGTTTTGGAGGCGTATTTGCCTTACTGGCAAGAGACAGGATATGATAAGACGTTTAGCAGCATATTTTACCTCTAAGCAAACAAAATGATCATTTATTATAAGGTAATCACCATATTGACTGCTCTGCTATATAATAAGAGTTGGAGAAAGTGCTTCTACTGTGCTTGCAGCTGAAGTCAATCATATATTCAAGTCCTACGCAGACAAGGCCGTGGTTAACGATCTATCCTTCTCTGTCGCTCGAGGTGAGATATTCGGTCTAATTGGTCCTAATGGTGCGGGCAAGACTACCACCATCAGGATGATGATGGACATCATCAAGCCAGACTCGGGCGACGTGACAATGCTCGACGAGAAGTTGAGTGAAGCCAGCAAGAATAGGCTTGGCTACTTGCCTGAGGAAAGAGGACTGTATAGGAAGCTGACTACCATCGATTCCATCATCTACCTTGCCTCCCTCAAAGGTATGGACAGGCACTCAGCCGAAGAAAAAGCTAACGAACTGCTCAACCAAACAGGTATGCTACCGCACAAAAGAAAGAAGATTGAGGAGTTGAGCCAGGGCATGGGGCAGATTATCCAGTTCATCGTTACTATCATCCATGACCCGGAACTGGTTATTCTTGACGAACCCTTTGCCGGTCTCGACCCGGTTAACACCGAGTTATTGAAAGGGATGTTCGTTGACTTGAGGAATCAGGGTAAAGCCGTAATCCTGAGCACACACAGGATGAATGAAGTAGAGGAACTTTGCGACCGCATATTAATGATAAACAACGGACGCGCAGTCCTTTACGGGAATCTGACTGAAATCAAGTCAAGCTATAGAAGCAATTCGGTTATTCTGGATTTTGATGGTGAGCTGGGGGAAGTGCCGGGGGTTACCGGCAAGCGCACTCACAAGGGCTATGTTGAGCTGGTCCTTGATGGAAATACAACTCCTCAGCAAGTCCTCGAACGATTGGTAAGCACCGGCATAGTAATCAATCGCTTTGAGGTCGCTACTCCTCCACTGAACGAAATATTCCTGAAGGTTGTTGGTAAAAGCCATGGATAAGACGCTATTGATATTCAGACATGAATTCCTGCACACGATAAAGAGGAGAGGATTTATCATTATGACCCTGGTCGTGCCACTCGTAGCCCTTCTGGCCATGGGAGGTTTCCAGCTCATATCAGGAGTTGCAGAGCCGCCCGTTGCAGGAGAAGTAACCATTGGGTATGTAGATAATTCAGGCGGATTCGAGGGATATACCCAACAGGGTAAGGTAAATCTGGTTCGCTTTGATACACAGGATGACGCGACTGAAGCACTGGTAGAGGGGGATATCAAAGAGTATTTCGTCATTCCGCCGGATTATATCTCGACGGGAGTGGTTAGCCTGTATACTCTGGAGAAACAACTGGTGGCACCAGAGGACGTTGCGACGGCAATCAGGAATTTCCTCTTGAGTAATCTATTGGCGGGTAAGGTGCCCGCGGCCACTGTAGACCGGGTAGAAGCACCCTTGAATCTGGTTACCACCAGGCTGACCGAAACCGGCGACATAGCTCCGGAGCAAGGCGGATTCGGGACTTTCATCATTCCAGTTGTTTTTGGCATTCTACTTGTGTTCGCCATCATTTTCTCCTCCACTTATCTGCTGCAAGGGCTTGTTGAGGAGAAAGAGAATCGCCTTATAGAGATATTGTTGTCCTCCGTTTCCGCCCGGCAGTTACTCACCGGCAAGGTTTTAGGGATTGGTGCTGCCGGGCTGGTGCAGGTAGGCGTCTGGGTAATCTCGGCGTCACTCCTGTTGAGCCTGGCTTCCTCATCCATCGGCGGCCTTATCAGCACAATACAATTACCAGCTAACTTCCTTGTTCTGGCTGTAGTGTATTTCATCCTGGGCTACTTGTTGTTCGCCGTGCTTTCAGCAGGTATCGGCGCCATCAGCTCCAGTTCCCGGGAAGGACAACAACTGGTCGGGATTTTTACACTTCCCTTAGTTATACCCCTCTGGTTCATGTCTCTACTTATATTGTTTCCGGACAACCCCATTTGGGTAGTTCTCACTATTTTCCCTGTCACAGCTCCTGTGGAAGTGATGGTAAGGCTCGGCGTGAGCGATATACCTGCCTGGCAACTGGCTGCCAGTATAACGGTGCTGGCGCTCTCCATCATTGGGGCTTTATTATTGACCAGCAGGGTTTTCAGGACTTACTTGTTGATGTATGGGAAAAGACCGAAGTTCGGGGAGATTATCCGGAGCCTCAGGAGTGGATAGGCTATGGTATCCGGCTATACGCACGAAATCGGACATGCCTGTGTTCGTGCAATGGTGGC
>CAZYNG010000107.1:0-3807 GCA_964648615.1 uncultured Dehalococcoidales bacterium
TAGAGTTTGGCTTTGCCGGGCTTGCCAACTTTGGCAAGGTAGCCTTTTTCCTCGTCGGCGCTTACACTTATGCTCTTCTCTCTCAAATTGGCATTCCCTTCACTATTTGTCTCATTGTTGGTGCCCTAATTTCGGCCCTTTTTGGTTTGCTTGTTTCCTTACCCACTTTAAGGTTAAGGGTGGACTATTTAGCTATATCGGTTTTGGCTTTTGGTGAGATATTGAGATTGATTGTTAAATCTGAGGATTTTGCTGGGGGTGATTGGGGGATAAGCGTTGCTCCAGCTATTACTATAGCAGGTGCCTCTCCCTATGTTGGTGTTCTAGTGAATATAGGACTGGTCTACTTTTGCTTGCTCATTTGCTTTGTCGTAGCTCAACTATTGGCTAACTCACCTTATGGCAGGGTGGTGCGTGCTATAAGGGACGATGAGGTTGCTGCTGAAGCATTAGGTAAGGATAGGGCCAAATATAGAGCTCAAATATTTATGATAGGTTCAGCTATGGCAGGATTAGCTGGTGGACTTTATGTTCAGTATCTTCACTATGTTCTCCCCGGTATGTTTGTGCCTATGGTTACATTCACGGTCTGGATAATGGTTCTTTTGGGAGGACCGGCTAATAACTGGGGGGTATTGTTAGGTGCTGTATTAGTGGAGCTTTTCAAATATGGGACAAATTTAGCTAAACCGATTTTGCCCATCGACCCTATTAACTTGCAGTATATTCTATTTGGTGTGTTAATTATCCTTGTTTTATTCTATAGACCACAGGGCTTGTTAAAGGAAAGTCCGATAAAGACAAAGGCCCTGGAGTTGGTCAGGTATGGAAAAGCCGTTGTTAATAACAAAGCAAGTAAGTAAGCATTTCGGTGTTTATCTCTTCATCTTTATGTGGCTCCTTGACTAAAGGGGCTGCGTAAACCTATCCCTCCAAATTTTACTTATTTTTGTGTGTATAGCATAATATAATGTGAGACTCATCGAAGAAGAGGATTAGTCGGTAATGGAAGAAGAATTGTTAAAAATAAGGGAAGTTAGCAAGCACTTTGGTGGGGTTTACGCTGTGAACGAAGTAAACCTGGACATCAGGGAAGGCGGCATTTGGGGTTTGGTGGGTCCTAATGGTAGTGGTAAGACCACTTTATTTAACACCATCCTCGGGCTTTATAAGCCTGATAGTGGGAACATTTACTTCAACGATAAGTGTATCAACGCTCTCGCTCCTCATGATGTTTATCGGCAAGGAGTGGTGAATGCATTCCAGTTACCCCGGCTTTTTGATCGAATGAGTGTTCTTGATAACATGCTTGTGGCAGCACGAGGCCACCAGGGCGATAAGTGCCTGTATAGCCTTTTCTGGAGAAAAAGCTGGCAGAAGCAAGAAGAGGGTCTGATTGATGAAGCTTTAGATATTCTCAAGCTTGTGGACCTGGAGAAGTGGGCTTTTTCCCTTGCTGGCGAGCTTTCCGGTGGGCAAAGAAAGCTCCTCGAAGTTGGTAGAGGGCTTATGGCGAAGCCCAGGCTTTTGCTTTTAGATGAGCCAGCGGCGGGAATAAACCCCGCATTAGGTAAGAGCATATTTCAAAAGCTAAAGGATTTTTCTCGTAATGGCATGACCTTTTTCATTGTGGAACACCGCCTGGAGCTATTATTCGAGTTCGCTAACTGGGTTTATGTCATGGATAAGGGTAGGATCGTAGCTCAGGGGGGGCCTCATGAGGTGGTTGATAATCCTGCCTTTTATCAAGCATATTTGGGGGAAGAGTAGAATGGAGCCTGTGTTTACCGCTGAACACATCAGTGCTGGCTATGGTGATGTCATCATTGTCCATGATGTCTCTGTGAAGGTGGATGAAGGTGAGATTGTGGCTGTTGTTGGTCCTAATGGCAGTGGCAAGTCAACCTTGCTCAAAAGCATTCTTGGCTTCGCCCGGTTGTTTCAAGGCAAAGTATTTTACTGTGGGAAGGACATCACTGGAGTAGCCTCTGATAGGGCAGTAAGCATGGGTATAGGTTATGTTCCTCAGGTAAACAATGTCTTCCCTAATCTCACTATAAGTGAAAACTTAGACATGGGAGCCTATCACAGGAAAGGAAGAGCTTCCGTAAAGGCTGGCATAAGGGAGATTTTTGGGATGTTTCCTGAGCTTGAGGTGAGAAAAAATGCTTTAGCGGGGAATTTAAGCGGTGGTGAAAGACAGATGTTAGCCATAGCCAGGGCAATGATGGCGCAGCCCAAAGTCTTGTTACTTGATGAGCCCCTGGCTTCCTTGTCTCCCAGGCCGGTTTCAATCATTTTATCCAAATTAGGAAGGATAAAAGAGGCAGGCACAGCTATAATAATCGTGGAGCAAAATGTCAAAAAGGCTTTGAGTGCCTCTAATCGAGGCTATGTTCTGGTTGATGGGACTTGTGCTATGGAAGGAGACTCTGCCTCCTTATTTGCTGAAGAATCTTCGAAGCAGCGATATTTGGGTTTAGAAGCTAAAGGGTATTGACATAAATTTAGCCCCTCTGCATAATTAGCCAATAAATTTTAGCCGTAAAGGGAGGTGATATATGATTAAAAAGTTGTTGATGGTGGTAGCCGTCTTGGCGCTTCTTATCCCGGCGGTAGCCTGTGGGCCTGGCCCGGCTGAAACAATCAAGATAGGCGTTTTACTGGACTTGACAGGTGACCTGGGTCCCATGGGTGTCAGGATATTGAATGGTGCCAGGCTAGCGGCAGATGAAATCAACGCTGCTGGTGGAGTGCTGGGGAAACAGGTGGAATTAGTGGAAGAGGATGGCGCTACAGACCCAGCGACAGGCTTTGACAGGGTTAAAAAGATGGTTTCGGTAGATGGTGTGGAGGTAATCACCGGGCCCATGATCACTGGAGCTTCTTTACTTTCAATCCCATATGCAGACGAACATGACGTGCCGTTGATTACTCCATCGGCTACAGGGATCCAGCTTTCCGAGGAAGAGGGAACAGAGTGGTTCTTCCGTACATGCCTCCGTGATGATGCCCAAGGCATGGTATTAGCCGACGTTATCGCGGATGAAGGTTATACCAAGCTGGCTACCATAGTACTGGATAACACTTACGGTAAAGGTTTAGAAACAGCTATTCTTGAGCGGCTTGACGAAGTGGGATGGCAGGGAGAGCAGGTGATATCAATACACTATGATGAAGCCACGAAAGACTATCGTACCGAATTACAGCAGATTAAAGACAATGACCCTGATGTGGTTTTTGCCTGCACCTACTGTGATGACGGTATCGTAGTGTTCAAGCAAGCTTTGGATATAGGCCTGGATGAGATTGCCTGGTTAGGCTGTGATGGTAACTATGGCTCGGGTTTGTTTGCAGATCCGAAGTCTGCTGAGTTTATGGAGAAGGCGTTTGTTGCTGCTACCAGAACTGTTGGCGCAGGTTCAAAGTACGATGAATTCAGTGCGGCGTATGAACTGGCATATGGAGAAGCACCTCAGGTATATTGTGACACTATGTATGACGCAGTATGGTCAGCTGCAAACGGGATCGAAGCCGCTGGTGTTTACGATGGTGAAGCCATAAGGGTTGCCCTGACAGAGCTGACATTCGAAGGTGCTACTGGTCCTATCTCTTTCAACGAGTTGGGCGATCGTACCTCCGGTCTATTTGAAATTTGGGAAGTGGTGGAAGATCCTACAACTGAAACCGGTTATGCAAATGCTGCGATAGAGGTAGTTACCTGGACTTCGTAGGTAACATTAACAGCTACTTCTGATTGCTATTTGTGGAGTGGAGCGCTATCACACTGTAGTTGTGGTAGCGCTT
>CAZYNG010000108.1:0-3801 GCA_964648615.1 uncultured Dehalococcoidales bacterium
TTTTGTCTCTATTTTTGGATACCAAGCTGCATCCATGAATTGGTCAGCAAGAAACCTTTTAATTGCGCGATTAGCTATCGGGTCAAAGTGGGTGTGGCGAACACAAGCCTTCTCACACGGGTGAGGGCATACTCTGCCAACAGTAGCGGGGAAAGGTAATCGCTCCAGAATCGTTTCTAAACCATCTCTATAGCGTCCTTCTCTGGCTTCAAAGACATACTTCTTTATGTCTAGGTGAACAGGACAGGCTTCGACACATGGTGGATCCTCGCACTGAAGGCATCTTGAAGCTTCCTTCCTCATCTCTTCCTCAGCGTAACCAAACTCTACCTCCTGGAAGTTATCTATCCTCTCCTCTACCGACAACTGAGGTATTGATTCCCTCTTTGTACATAGTTGTAAGACGGTATTAATCATATTCATTCACCCTTTCACTCTTATCCTCGGTCATTCTTCTCTCTACAAGATCCCTGCGAATTTCAGCCCGACAACTATTAGAAGTTGGATTACAGCCATGGGTGCTAGCCACTTTAAACTCATATTGACCAACTGGTCAATCTTAATCCTGGCAAACGCCGCTTTAATACAGATTAGTATAAACAGGACGATTAATGTTTTTATCAGGAAAACGATAAACCCTACTATTGCCCCAGCAAATCCCGGGATAACACCAATATAGTCGAAACCGCCAAGAAATAGGGCAGCTACCAGTGCTGATCCGGCAAACAATTCCATATCTACCATTAAATGAATCATGGCCAAGCTTGGCCCGGAATACTCAGTGACCGGGCCACCAGCAATCTCATGGGCTGCGTGGGGGATATCGAACGGGGTACGCTCAAGTTTACCAACAAGGGAAATGATTGCCACGATGAAAGCTAGCGGTAAATAGGCGATAAACCATGTATGCTCAACCTGATAATTTAGAATGCCAGAGAGGCTCCAAATTCCAGTTACCAAAGCTGGAGAAAGAAGAGCAAGCAAGAAAGGCACTTCGTATCCAAAAAGCTGGGTAATAGCTCTGGTTGCTCCAATTGTACCGAACACATTGGTGGAATGCCATCCTGCCAGGAATAGAAGCACTGTGGGAAGGCTCAAAAGATATATCACCACAACTATGTCCCCAGTGAAAGGGAAGGGTGATTCGACTGACCACAGGGGAATATAAATAAATGCGGTTACTACAGCGGCAACCCCAAATATTGGTATTGCCATGAATCTCTTGCGGTCTGCCATTATTGGAACTAAGCTTTCCTTAGAGATAAGTTTAATGAAATCAGCCCAGGGCTGGTAAAATGGTGGGCCGACTCTACTCTGCAAACGTGCGGTGACCTTCCTATCTATATATTCGCAAAGCAAGGAGAAAACGAAGAAGAATATGAATCCTGGAAAGACTATTAAGTAAAAAATGCTCAACTCATATCCCCCTTACTCACTCGGCATTTTATTGATGTCTCGGGACAAATCCTTCTTCTCCTAACCCTAAGATGGCAGATTCTTTATCCATTGTTACCATCATAGAATGTGGAGTTAATTTAATTGCCTCATTGGGGCAATATTCTTCACAAAGCTGACACCAACAGCATTTCCCCAAATTCACTTGAGGGTAGCTTCTTCCCTTAAATTCCGCAGGCCAAATAGCTTTATTGGGACAGATCATAGAACATATAAAGCAACCGGCGCATTTCTCTAAATCTAAAGCATGCCTTCCTCTGTAACCCTCAAGTGGTGGTAAAGTCTCGTAAGGAAATTGTAGTGTCATAGGCTTTCTGAATAAATTCTTAAGTATCCCAAAAGGTGTAAACGTTCTAGAAAATTTATCTGATAAGTATCCCATCTTTCTCACCTATCCATATCTGCCGGGCAGGAATCTAAGCTCCAATATATTGCCGGGATGTCAGCAATAGTGCTTCCTTTTGCTAAATAGGGGAATTCCGACAAGGTATGTAGAAAGCTCGGTGCCCTGATTTTTACTCTATATGGGCACGGAGAACCATCGCTCACTACGTGAAAACACTTCTCTCCTCTAGCTGATTCAAGGCAAAAATAAGATTCCCCCTTAGGCGCTGCCCATACAGGACTCAGTTCGGTCCTAAATGCTCCATCGGGCAAATTATTTAAAAGTTGTCTTACTATCGATATGCTCTCGGCAATCTCATATCTTCGGCACAAACTCCTAGCGTAAGCATCTCCTTCGTCTCTGGTTATAACGTTAAAGTTAACCTTTGGATATGCTTCATATGGTTCGTCTTTCCTTACATCGTAATCTATTCCACAAGCTCTTAAGTTAGGACCTGTAGCTCCTAAATCTATGGCTTCCTTGGCACTCATCCTCCCTACTTTCTCCGTCCTCATAACAAAGGTCTCATTTTTGAAAACAAAATAATCGTAAAAACTCAGCTGTCCTTCCAAATAATCAAGAGCTTTAAAAGTTTCATCTACGAACTCCTGTGATATATCTCTGCGAACTCCACCAACACATAAATAACAGGGATATAACCTTCCCCCAGTAGCTATCTCATTGAGTCGGAGTATCTTCTCCCTATCCCCCCAGGCAATCTTGTTTGCGCTGTCAAATCCCAAAACCATTGACAGGACTCCAATCCAGGTCATATGAGATAGAATCCTGCCAAGTTCAGCCATAATAGTCCTTATATACCTCCCCCTTTCCGGTATTTCTAATCCTGCAGTTTTCTCAATAGCATTTGTATAACCTAATTCACAAGAGAAAGGATCCAGAACATCTGCTCGATCAACAAGAACACAGTTCTGAGGATGAACCCTGTATTCCATCAACTTTTCGAAACCGCGATGAAGATATCCTGGGTGAGGCTCAAGCTCATGCACCCGTTCACCTTCAACTTTCAGCAAAGCATGAAAATGACCCGAAGCCGGATGCTGCGGCCCGAAAGGCACGGTTGAAAAGCCAATTTCTTTTTCTTCTATGTCCATCTCACCCCTTAGCTACCGGGTATCCTTCTTCCTCCAAATAATACTTCTCCTTAACATATTTGCGAGTATCAAAATCCTTCCTGAAAGGAGGTATTTCCTCCCAATCTTCAAGAAACAGGGGCGACAGATTTGGATTGCCCTCGAAGTTTATGCCAAACAATTCATGGTCTTCTCTTTCATGCATTTGTGCCCCTGTCCATAAATCAACGACTGACTTTACTGTGGGAGATTCCCTTGGAATTCTAACCTTTACTATAGCTCTTATCTTTTCCCGGTGAGACCATAAATGATATATTAGCTCAAATTCTTGCTCGTCAATATAATCGACTGCGGTAACATCTGAGAGGTGATTAAAACCTGTATCTTTAAGCTGAGAAAGTATTTGGTGAAGTTCTTCCTTCTTCACTAGTAGAGTAATTCTCTTATCTTCCGAAACTACATTAAGAAGCGAATCAGGGAATTTAGATTTAAGAAGAGATGTGATTTCGTTGATCATGGTTAATGTCCCTCAAATCCGCCTTTTACTACGTTAGTTGCCATCACTATGCCATGTCCTATATTTTCCGGTTTAGGAGGACAACCTTCAATCCATAAATCTACAGGAATGACTTCATCTATGCGCTTTATGGTGGCGTAAGAGTCCCAATACATTCCCCCCGTCATGGGGCAACTTCCAAGAGCCAGGACATATTTAGGAGAAGCCATCTGGTCATAAATCATCTTTATACGCTTGGCAGCCTTCTTGGTTACGTATCCTGCTATAATGAAAACATCGGCGTGCCTGGGCGATGGCACAGGTAATATCCCAAACCTTTCCATATCATAACCGGAGCCTACCCAGGGAAGCAG
>CAZYNG010000109.1:0-3797 GCA_964648615.1 uncultured Dehalococcoidales bacterium
TTAGCTATAGGGTCAAGTGCTGGATTAGTCAGCCTATTTGCTGCCTGTTCAGCAAAGTGAAATGGCATAAATATAACCCCAGGGGTAACCTTATCGGTAACCCTGGCCTTGGTTTGTATTTTCCCCCTCCGCGAGCTTACTTCCACGATATCCTTATCGCTTATCCCTAATTTCCTTGCATCCTCCGGATTTATCTCCACAAATCCTTCAGGAAACTCAGCATTGAGTGCTGGGGACCGCCCGGTCATGCTCCTGGTGTGCCACTGGGACATAACTCTGCCCGTAGTAAGGATAAACGGAAATTCATCGCTGGGACTCTCTGCTGGCTCCCTATAAATTATAGGGTGAAATTTCCCTCTCCCTCGTGTGAATACTTTGCTATGCAAAATAGGGATTCCAGGATAGTCTTCTTTAGGGCATGGCCACTGCAGGCCCCCAGGTTGACCTAACCTTGTAAAGCTTATGCCAGCATATTGAGGCGTTACCTTTCTCATTTCTTCAAATATTTGGTTCACTGAGGAAAATGAAAAGCCATCCTCAGCCTTCATTTCCTTTGCCAGCTCACATATTATCTCCCAATCCGGCTTAGACTCCCAGAGAGGCTCTATCGCTTTCCTTATAAGTTGCACCCTTCTGTCTGTTCCGGTGAATGTTCCTTCTTTCTCAGCCCAGGAAGCTGCTGGCAGGACAACATCGGCAAGCCTTGCTGTTTCAGTTGGGAATATGTCCTGGACTACAAGGAAATCAAGATTGTTCAACCCTTCTTCCACGTGGCTTATATCAGGGTCAGAGACCATCGGGTTTTCGCCCATTATATACATCGCCTTTACCTTGCCTTCCAGAGCGGAGTTCATCATCTCCACTACGGTTAAGCCAACGTGGGAAGGAAGCTCGGCTACACCCCAGACTTCCGCTATTACCCTTCTTATGTCGTCATCAGTCACTGCCTGGTATCCGGGGAGGACATTGGGGAGGGCTCCTAAATCACAGGCACCCTGAACATTATTCTGACCCCTTAGAGGATTTACACCGGTTCCTGGCCTGCCTATATTGCCAGTGAGCATCGCCAGGTTTGCCGTTGATAGAACATTATCGGTTCCGGTAGTATGCTGAGTTATTCCCATAGCGTAGATAATGCAGCTTGCCTCGGCCTGGGCGTAAAGCAGAGCTGCCTTCTCGATCTCCCCTTTTGCTACCCCGGTTATCTTCTCGACTTCGCTTAAGGAAAGGCTATGCAAAACTTCTTTCAGCTCCTCAAAATCTTCGGTTCTTTCCAAGATAAAAGCTTTATCCTCAAGCCCGTTATCAAGGATATACTTCATCATCCCATTGATTAAAGCAACATCGCTTCCCGGCTTATGCCTTAGATGTAAATCAGCGAATCTGGAGATTTGAACGCGCCTTGGGTCTGCCACGATAACCTTTGCCCCTTTTTCTTTAGCAATCACTACCATTCGGGCAACGAGGGGATGCTGAGACATAATATCGGAACCTATAATAAAGATGCAGTCTGCTTCTTCGATATCAGATATGGAATTGGTCATGGCGCCGCTTCCGAAGGCGGCAACAAGCCCAGCAACGGTAGAGGCATGGCAAAGTCGGGCACAATGATCGACATTATTAGTACCCATGACTGCCCGGGCAAATTTCTGGAGCAAGTAATTCTCCTCATTTGTGCACTTGGCTGAAGAAAGGAAGGCTAAAGAATCAGGACCACTTTTATCCCGAATTTCGCCGAGCCTCTGAGCCACAAACTTTATGGCACGCTCCCAACTTACCTCTTTGAATGAGTCCCCTTCCTTTATTAGTGGTTTTTTAAGCCTATCTTCATGATAAATAAACTCGTGGGCCTGCCATCCTTTGATACAAAGTTTTCCCTGACTTATGGGGTGCTCAGGCCATGGCCTGGTCCCCACTACAGTTCCATCCTTGACCACAAGGAGAATCCCACATCCGGCACCGCAATAGGGACAAATAGTCGGTACGAATTTAATCAAGGTCAACTCCCGGTTTCACTAAATCTTCATCAGTAATCGCGGAAACAGGCGGGAGCGTATCTATATCTAATCCAGATTCATATTTGAAAATACCGCTCAATTCTTTATACAGCATGTGATACAGCTTTGAGATAGGTATCTCCATCGGGCAAGTTGCTTCGCACTGACCACAATTAAGGCAGCTATCCCCAACATGTATGAGTCTGGTGATATGGAACAGCCTCTGTGGAGGAATTTCTTCCCTTTGTATCAATAACCTTTCGGGGCCAAGATAACAATCTGCGCAGTAACACAGGGGACAAGAATTCCGGCATCCATAGCACTTAATACACTTGTCAAATTGTGACAGCCAATAGCTAAGCCTCTCCTTGGACTCCATCTCCTTGAGCTCGCCAAATTCTTTGTCCTGCCATCTGGCAGCCCTTTCCTTCATTGCGGTTACATCTGATTGGTGTCCTTCTTCGATAGGGATATTTGCTGCAGATAGGATTTTCCTCCCCTTCTCTGTATTGGCAGTAACTAAGGTTTCTCCACTTTGCTCAATCCGACAACTCACATCTGCCATAGTAGGAATTGGATATTCGCACCGGCGACAGTTGGGAGAAAGGATTCCTTCATCTAAAGGTTTTAGCTCTCCATCTATCTTCATTTCTTTAGAGAAGACATAAATTTCGTGACCTTTATCTCTGTTCTTAACAACACCGTAGCACTCGATGCCGACCAAATAGAAGTTCTCTAAATTCAACTGTTGTCTCTTGGCTAGTTCCACCATCGCCCGAGCATCACACGATCGAACTACCATCCCAATCTTTTTATTCTTATCTCGATACTCTGCAACCAGCTTGGCCAGGCTGGAAGGATAATATGAAATAGTAACTATCCTGTCGACATCTTGTTGGTCAGTGATAAATAGTGGGACGATATCCGATTCAGTCAGCCCTCGAGCGAAAGCTAATACCTCCTCTACCAAGCCTGCCCGCAACATCCCACGGGCAATATTCTGGACCACTTCATTATATTTCCCCATTTAAATTCCTTCCGATTTTAGCGGGTTAGGGCCAAGGCTTCTTATCGTTTGGGTGAAATCTTTCACGACTTCAGCGAAAATCGTCCCTTCTGAAGCCGAGACCCACTCAAGCTTTAACCTCTCAGGCTCAAGACCTATGACTTCCAAAAGCTCCTTCAACATGACTGCCCTTCTTCTGGCATAGTAATTTCCCTTCACATAATGGCACTCTCCCGGGTGGCAACCGCCTATAAACACCCCATCAACCCCACTGAGAAACGCTTTCATTACATACACGGGATCAACCCTCGCTGAGCACATCACCCTTATTACTCGAATGTTAGGCGGATATTGAAATCTGCTCACTCCTGCCAGATCTGCTCCAGCATAGCTGCACCAATTGCAAAGAAACCCCAATAATTTGGGCTCAAAATCGTTATTCATAACCACGATAACCTGTCTTCTTGAGCATATTACTATGTAATGTAAGCCCCAACCTGAGAGAGTATCTGTTCATCCCTGAACCCCTGTATTTGACATGCTCCAGACGGACAGATGACGGCACAATTTCCACAGCCCTTGCAAAGAACCGGGTTAACTTCTGAAACCCCGAGCTCTTCATTATAAGAGATAGCGCCGAAATAGCAGGCCTGGATACATAGCCCGCATCCTCTGCATTTTTCTTTATCTATCTCAGCAACATACCCTCCGCTCACGATGGATTCTTTAGAAAGCACGATAGCGGCCTTGGCGGCAGCAGCTTGAGCTTGACTAATATTCTCCGAGATTGGCTT
>CAZYNG010000110.1:0-3771 GCA_964648615.1 uncultured Dehalococcoidales bacterium
CCAGCCAGCAAACCAAGCCCAACACCCGTCCATTTACCAACATTCAATGCAGTGGCAGCAGCAGGCATCTGCGGGTCTACAGGAAGGTCATAAACTTCAGGCTTCTCATCTAAAACATACAGCATATGCAAACCTCCCAGCTCATACTCACCATAGAGGTTGGCATCAGGGTGGGTCTCCTTCAGAACCTGGACTCTTTGTTCTCCCTCTATTACCAAGTCCTCCCACTCGCCAAATTTTATCGCTCCGGTGGGACAAGCTTTGGCACAGGCAGGTTCCAGTCCATTGCTGACCCGGTCGAAGCAAAAGTCGCATTTGCCTCCCATCAGCCCCGTCCCAAGTAGCTTATTAGATTCCTTATCCCTCCGAGGAATATCAAAGGGACAGAATTCGATACAATAACCACAGCCACTGCACTTATATCTAACATAGGTCACAAAGCCCAGGGTTGGGTGACGTTGAAGCGCACCGGTAGGACAAACATTAACACATGGCGCATCGGTGCAATGCATACATTGTTCCTTCCTGAAAAGCCACCTTAATGTGCCATCGTTACCATATTCCTTAAATATGATCTTCGTCCAGGTATCAGCAGAAAGGTCAGGGGGATTTTCATATGTCCCCCGATTGGTAGTTTGCTCAGCAGGAAGGTCATGCCATTCTTTGCAAGCTACCTGACAAGCACGACAGCCAATGCACTTAGTGACATCATTAAGCATCGCTTTAGCCATTGCTTCTTACCTCATTTAGCCCTTATATCGCACAGGAATGCTTTGTATTCCGGTATGGTAGTATTGGCATCACCTATATTGGGGGTAAGCATATTGGCACTGTCACCCTTAGCCAGTCCCATATAGCCCAAGTGCCACGGCATGCCAATCTGGTGAACCTTCCTGCCATTAATGGAATAGGGGGAAAAGCGCTTGGTGACAACAGCCACTGCTTCTATCTTGCCTCGTGCCGACTCCACAATGACCTTTTCGCCATTTTTGATACCCTTCTCCGCTGCCAGTTCCTCGCTCAACTCGACAAACATCTCGGGCATGAGCTCCACCAGCCAGGGTAGATTCCGGGTCATCTGTCCCGCGTTCCAGTGCTCACTCAGCCTGTAAGTAGTAGCCACGATGGGATATTTACTAACATCGCCTTTCACCAGAGATTCCCAGATGGTAACTGCAGGGTCATTCTGGGTGCCAGATAGAAGATTGTCCACCGGGCTCTCCCAGGGCTCATAGTGCTCAGGCATAGGTCCATCCTTAAGAGCCTCGCCAGTGGCAAAGATATGCCCCCGTCCCTCAGAAGTCATAATGAAGGGGAGCCTGGTCCCTTCCTGGGACATAGGAGGCCAACCGCCGTCAGGAACATCACCTTCCCACTCCCCACGCAACGGATGCCAGTTGATGACAGACTTGTCAGGATTGAACGGATTACCATCTAAGTCGACTGAGGCTCGATTATAGATAATACGGCGATTCACCGGCCAGCACCATGCCCAGTTGGGGTAAAGCCCAGTATTAGCCTGAGCAGATGTCTGTGTTGGATCTCGCCGTGCCGCCATGTTCCCATCTTCGGTATAACTGGCACAGTAAAGCCAGTTACCTGATGAAGTCGTGCCATCATTTTTAAGCTTTGTGAAGCTGGGAAGAAGCTCACCTGTTTCAAGGTCATAGCCGTTAATCTCTTTAGCCACTTTGTGCACATCTGGTGGGTCTCCATAATCGCATGTTAAATTCAAAATAGGAGCCGGATACTCACCACCTTCCATGTCATAAAGTTCCTTCAGTTTTTTGATAAGCTCGGTCACAATCCACAGATCACTCCTTGCCATATCTGGACCATCACAGCACTTATATCGCCACTGAGACCAGCGCCCGCTGTTAGTAATGCTGCCTTCCTTCTCCATCGCGGCTTTGGCAGGCAAAAGGAAAACCTCAGTGCCTATCCGGGATGGGTCAACCCCGGGTCTCTTCCAGTGAGCAGCCGTTTCCGTCTCCCATAAATCGCAGACCACGAGCCAGTCAAGTTTATCCAGGCCAGCGCGCTCTAAATTGACATTGGGACCGGAAACAGCAGTATTGTGCCCCGGGGATATAAGCCCCTTTACCACACCATTTTCTATCGCTTCTGCCAGGGCAATATGTGAATGGTCGCCATCAACCTTGGGCAGGTATTCATAGGCAAAGTCATTCGAAGCAACAGCGGCATCACCGTACCATGCTTTGAGCAGGCTGATGATATATTTATCATAATTCTGCCACCAGTTGGCACTCAAGGGGTCACTGGTTGTAGGAGTATAGTGCTCGAGATAAGCTTTCAAGTCCACATCGTCAGGATTAGGAGTCTTAAGATAACCGGGGAGGATATGATACAGGACGCAGTGGTCTGTTGAGCCCTGGACATTGCTCTGCCCTCGAGCGGCATTAATTCCTCCACCAGCTACGCCGATATTGCCCAGCAGTAACTGCAGCACTGAATAGGAACGAATCATCTGGGCAGCGTTGGTATGCTGGGTAGTGCCCATAGCATAGATGATCGTAGCGGATTTATCAGGCTTGCCAGTGGCAGCATAAGTCTCACACACCTTGAGGTAAACATCTTTGGACGTCCCGGTAATGCTGCACACAGTATCAACATCATATCTAGCGAACTGTTTCTTCAAGAGCTGGAAAACACAGTTCGGGTCTTTAAGTGAGAGGTCTCTCTTAGGAATACCCTTATCATCCAGTTGGTATACCCAACTTGATCTGTCATAAGCCCTCTTACCAGCATCATAGCCAGAGAAGAGTCCATCCAGGTCCGCTGGTCCCTTAAAATTAGGGTCTATGAGCAGGGTAGCATTGGTATATTCTTCAATATAGGTCATATTGTAATTCTCAGGATGTTTCTCTATATCCTCGATTACATATTTAATCATTCCGCCAATGAATGCCACATCAGTACCCGACCTCATCTTGGCATAGATATCCGCCCTGGAGGAAGTCCTGGTGAAACGAGGGTCAACACTGATAAGCTTGGCACCTTTTTCCATAGCTTTGATTACCCATTTGAAGGCAAGAGGATGGTTCTCAGCAGCATTGCTACCGATTATCATCATGCAATTACTGTTCTTAATGTCTATCCAGTGATTGGTCATCGCCCCCCGTCCGAACGATGCTCCCAGGGCAGCCACAGTGGAAGAATGACACAACCTGGCGCAGTGCTCAAGGTAAGTTATTCCCAGGCTACGCGCGAACTTGGTAAACAGGTATGCCTCCTCGTTGTTGACTATGGCGCTGCCATCCCATCCGATAGCTTCGGTATGATTGACGACGCGTCCTTTCTCATCTTTATAAGTCCAGTTCTCATCTCGTGTTTTTTTGATATTCCTGGCGACTTTGTCAATAGCCCAATCCCAGGACACCTCTTCCCAATCAGAGGAATATGGCGCACGATACAACACTTTGTCCACACGGCGCTCATTATTGGTTACCTGAATAAGAGCTGCGCCCTTGCTGCATAAGGCCCCCTGATTAATAGGATGGTCAGGGTCTCCTTCAATATTTGTCGCTTTTCCGTTCTCATCAGAGGCTACGATCACCCCACAGCCCACACCACAAAAACAACAGATGGTGGTTTTTTCGCCAATTCTTTTTCTGAGCGGGATGTCTATGGGAGCAGCTTCAAGAAAGGATTCAGGACCTAACATCCCCAGGAGGGCAACTCCGGCAGTAGTCCCTCCGCAAAGCTTCAGGAAATCCCTCCGAGTTAATTTCATAGCTATCTCCTGGTGCA
>CAZYNG010000111.1:0-3750 GCA_964648615.1 uncultured Dehalococcoidales bacterium
CAAGGGGCAAAACATACCCTTCCTAATATTCCTGGGAATGGCATGGATTGCTTTATCGTTGCTAATGACTCGGCGAATTTTCCTTCGCCGATGAGTCGGACATAGCGTGGAATATCAATACCAGCAGGACAAGCCTCGCCGCATCTAACCGGAAGGCGTGCTGGTGGTTCGGGCGCATAGAGAGCAGGTTTAAGAAGTTCAGCCTCGGGACTTTCCTTGGAGCGGAGAAACCTCTTCTGGAAATCAAGGGCAATGCCACTTATCTGGACATTAAAGAGCTCCTGTATCTCATTTTCAATCAAGGCAGCACAGAGGTAAATATTGGATATACTGGGTAAAGTATCCTCCTTAGCTATTGTGACTCTTATATGTGTTAAAGGCTCAGGGCTTTCCTGAGGCTCAAAGTGGTAAATAATTTCAAATTTATCCCCCAGGTCAATGCAGCTAGCAGTGCTCAACCTGGCTTTTTCCTCCAGCAGCTTCTCCACTGCTGGAATGAGCCCAGCATTCTCTACTAAAATTTCATTTTCCATATGCTTTAAGCTTCCCTAGTGCTAAGACTACGGCATCAATGATGGCTTCAGGCCTGGCAGCGCAACCGGGGACATAAACATCTACGGGTATGACTTTATCTATGCCACCCAGAACATTGGGACAGTTATGAAATACGCCGCCGGTGCAGCCACAGGTTCCCACCACTATTACCCCCTTAGGGTCGGGCATCTGGTCGTAGAGATTGCGCAGCACTCGATAATTGCGGTGGTTTGCCGGACCCGTGACTAGAAGCACATCAGCATGTTTGGGATTGCCCATATTAACAATGCCAAATCTTTCTATATCGTAGAGGGGAGTAAGGGCGGCAAGTATCTCTATATCGCAGCCATTGCAGCTACCGCAATCAAAATGTAGCAGCCAGGGTGATTTCATTCGTGATGTACTTAAAATTCCCATTTTTTCACATCCATCCTAAGTTAATGAATAATATATTTAAAGCTACCAGAGTTATGCCTGCGCCCCAGGCAAATTTCAGCATCCAGGACCAGGTGAGACGAGTAGTCATATTATCTACAATTAGCATGATAAACCAGCTCCCTAAAGCTATTATGATGGATAGCCACCATAGACTACCTACCACCCAGAAAAGCCCCAGGATAGATAGGAGTAAGACCATCTCGTACCAATGCCCTATCTCTATCAGGGCTAGATAAGGGCCTGAGTATTCTGTAATCACCCCTCTAACTAGCTCCTGATGGGCATGCTCCGACCCAGAGATGTCAAAAGGAGATTTTCTCATCACTATAGCCAAAACAATAAGCAGGGCAATAAAAGTTATCCATAAGTTAGGAAGGAGTGGTTGTCCATACTCAAATATATTAGCAATAGGGAAGCCCCCAGCTTTTAAGGCTATAGGTATTGCCGCCAGAAGTAAAATTGGCTCATAAGCCAGAAACTGTAACAGTTCTCGGTGACCTCCGAGCTGGCTATAAGGGGACTTTACGCTTAAAGCTCCGATGGGAAGGCAAAGGCTGCCAAAAAACAGGATAAAGAGCACTACCAGCAAATCCTGCCTTAGGGCGAAAAATACTACGGCAGTGATGATTAAGGCAAGAAAGGCGTAGGCGAAAACAAGCTGAGCCCCACCGGCAACCATAGGTTTCTTGCCCAAAAGCTTAATGACATCGTAGAAGGGCTGTATTATCGGCGGCCCAATCCTTCCTTGCATATGGGCAGTCAACTTGCGGTCAATGCCCCTGAGCAACCCCCCTATTAAGGGGGCTACTATAACTGCAATTACAGCACTTCCAATTAACCAACCTGTGCTCATATCACCACCAAAACGAATAAAATAACAAGTAAAACAACACCTATAGGCACGACAAACCTATTGAGATTGCCTTCTCCCAACATATTTTCAATATAGAATCCGCCGGTCTTAAGCTCTGTCCTTTCGTCAGCTACAGCAACAAATTCATCCGTTCCTATTTCCACATTCTCTCCACACATGTAAGCAGCATGGCTTTCCTCCGGCTTTGCCCTAACAGCAAGGGAAGGAATCAAAAGAGCCAGAGCGATTATTATGAAAATTGGCCAGGCGGCAAAAATACCTATGGAGGATTTCAAGAACCAGGCGCTGGTAGTAAAAGCTGAAGCCGCATTGTAGCCTGCTTCGGTTAAGCTTGGTGCTATGACACCATTATATATAGGAGCAATTAATATGCTAAATACCACGGCACAGCCAATTAATATCAACAAGATACCATGATAAAGGGGAATGAGAGGCTCCCTCTTGGCTCTTCCCGGCACAGGACTGTGGCATAAGAAACGACCTATCCACTTGGCCCAAAAAACAGTAGTGGCTCCTGAGCCAAGCATGAGCAGTACTAGCACAAGAGTTGACCATACGCCAATGCCGGTAGCTGCCTCCATAGCTCCCCACTTGGTTATGAGGACACCAAAGGGAGCTACCAGCATGGAAAACATTGCGGCGATGGTTATGCCGGTCAAAACAGGCAACTTCGTAGCTGTTCCTTCCATATCCTCTATATCCCGGCTCCAAATATGGTGCTCGATAGCGCCAGCGCATAAAAAGAGAAGTCCCTTGGATATAGCGTGAAAGATTAGGAGCATAATGCCAACAGCTATGGCTAGCGAGGTATTTATACCAGCGCAAAGTATGATGAGACCTAGATTGCCAATCGTGGAATAAGCCAGAACCTTTTTACCTTCACTCTGGCTTATAGCCAGTATAGCGGTAATAAGGAAAACTGCGCCGCCATAGATGGCTATAAGTGTGGAAAGATGAGTGCCCTGAAATGCGGGAGCAATCCGCAGTACAAGATAGACCCCAGCGTTAACCATAGTGCTGGAATGAAGTAAGGCGGAAACTGGTGTCGGGGCAACCATAGCTCCAAGTAACCAACTCTGAAAAGGAACCTGCGCTGCCTTGGTCAAACCAGCCAGACATAGTAGGGCAATAGGCAGAAGAAGAACAGGAGCGCCACTCTCAATGACAGCCGCCAGTGAAATCGTGTTAAGCGGGCTATTCCAGAGGAACATGATAGCCAAGCTGAAGCCAACGCTACCAATGAGACACATCCATAAGGCACGAAAGGCATTGGTTATGGCAATAGGAGTTTCATCATGACGAATCAAACCGTAGCAGGCCAGTGTGGTCACTTCCCAGAAGAATGCCAGCCAGATTAAGTTGTTGGCGAAGACCAAACCGTTCATAGCTCCAAGGAAGATAAGCATAAAGAAGAAGAACCTGGGCTGAGTTGTCTCCTTAAGCTCGCCGAGGTGCATACGATGCTCTTCATGGTCTTTCATGTATCTTATGGCATAAACGGCAATAAGCGAGCCTATAATAGAAACGATAAGGCACATAATTACAGATAGATGGTCAATATAAAGGGTGGGGGCAACCTCCAATGGCGTATGTGGTGCTTGGGAGAACTCAAAAATTGCCAGGGGAATACCTGCGGTTAAGGTTAGAGCTATGGTGAGGACATTGTGGCGAGATATACCCCTTTGAGCAAAGTCCTTGATAGCCACGAAGAGGAAATATGCTAGTATGACATAATTAAGAACTAAGATGATCCAATCCCCAGCAGGACCAGGTGAATGCTCTATGGGAAAGGAACCTTGCCGTAAATAAAAGATGGAGCTTATTATGAGAACCGCGGCAGTGAGAAAAACAATACTGCCTCTGGCTTTATGATTTTTAATCCCCAGACAAATGAAGCCAGCGAT
>CAZYNG010000112.1:0-3730 GCA_964648615.1 uncultured Dehalococcoidales bacterium
TGGCGCCACTTTCGGAAACTGTTCCCCCTCCTGCTTATGGAGGAACGGAGGCAATCGTTAGCCTTCTTACTGATGGTCTTGTTCTGGCTGGTCACGATGTTACTCTTTTCGCTTCGGGTGACTCTAAGACTCTGGCCAAGCTCCATTCAGTTTATCCACACAGTTTACGCACGGCCTATGACCTAAAAAATCGTGCTCCTTACGATTATTTGCATAATGCCATTGCACTCTGTGAAGCTGAAGGTTTTGACATCATACATAATCATGCCGGCGAGCTTGCAATGGTAATGAGCCACCTTATAAAGACTCCTATGCTTACCACTGCACATGGCGTTATCCCTGCGGACAGTAAGATAATTTGGGATTATTATCCCTGGTTTTACAATACTATTAGCTATGCTCAGCGGAAGGCCATTCTAAAGATAGGAAACAAGAATTTTGTTGGGGTAGTCCACAACGCTATTGATGTTGAAACTTTCCCGTTTAGCAAGGAAAAGGATGATTATCTTCTCTTTTTGGCGCGCATTTCCCCTGAAAAGGGGACTCACCATGCTATTGAGGTAGCTAAGAAACTGGGCAAGAAACTGCTTATTGCTGGCAAGGTAGATGAGGTAGATAGAGTCTACTTTGAGAAGGAAATAAAACCAAGGATAGATGGGAAGCAGATTCAATTCTTTGGTGAGGCCGATGCTGAGCAGAAACGCGTGCTGTACGCCAAGGCGTACTGTCTCCTGGCTCCGATTAGCTGGGAGGAGCCCTTTGGGCTGTTTCTGATTGAAGCCATGGCCTGCGGGACGCCGGTTGTAGCCTTTGCCAGAGGTGCAGCTCCAGAAGTCATCGTTCATGGGAGAACCGGCTATTTAGTACACGATACGGAGCAGATGGTAAAAGCAGTCCATCTTGTGGAACAAATTGACCCCCTTGATTGCCGTGAGCATGTGAAGCATAATTTTGATAAGCATCAAATGGTCAGAGATTATATTACAGCTTACGAGAAGGTGCTCAGCCTCAGTGCAGCTATGGCTAAGAGGCACCATATTTTTAGTCTACCGCCACATGATGTATCCCAAAAACTAGATGTCGTTAAGAGCATGTCCACGGGGTCTTTGCTGTCTTCTCCGGCTCAGAATACACTCTCTGCTATTTCAAGGAATGACTCGATAAGGTCAGATAGCGTCATGAAGCACCCTGATAAAGATGTAAAGACAGGGCAAGAGGGTTTACCTTCAACAGAAATAAATAACAATCAAAGATCCTTGTCATTGAAGCTCAGAGGCGACTAGGCTATGTCTGGAGACCTTATTCTTAAGGAGGGGGAGTTGGTGATGGTCACTGATGAGGTAGGTGACATGCCGGAAGGGCGCCGCCATCTTGGCCTCTACCACCATGATACTCGCTATCTCAGCATCTTGAATATGGTAATCAATGGACAAAAACCAAGACTCTTAACCTCGTCAAGCGAGCAAAACTATATAGCCGTAATCCAGATGGCTAACCCGACATTAGACCTTGCTGGCGGCGAGGTAGCACTAGCTCGTACAATAAGCATCCGCCGTGATTGTACTATCAAGGACGCCCTATATGAACAAATCAGCTTCTATAACCATAATAGATTTGATGTGCCGCTCACGGTTACAATCACCTTTGGCGGTGACTTTGTCGATCTATTCGAGGTGCGAGGCTGGGAACGCAAGAAAAGGGGTATTATCAGCATTCCAAAAGCTTCAGCTTCCAGGATAATTTTAAATTACCGGGGTTTGGATGGAATTGGGCGTCATACGGAGGTTGGGTTTGAAGTGGCACCTTCGCACATTGAAACGGAAAGGGAATATGTTCATCCTCCCCCCACTCGTCGCACCAGTAGTTTTCTCCCCGAATCGTACGAAGTGGCACCCAGGATTATGAGTCGACCTCCGTGTGCCAAGGCAACTTGGGAGCTAGTGCTAAAGTCTCGGATTCCGTTTGACATCACCTTTGCTATTCAAGTCTACGAGAGGAGGAGGCCTAGTGTTGTAGGTTCCTTCAATAAAGGTTTGGGCGAAGCGCAAAAGTCCTACAGTGAATGGCAGCAAGAATGCACGGTAGTGGAAACCGACAATGACTTTTTCAACCGTCTGCTTGAGCGCAGCGCTCTTGATCTCCGCCTTCTTATCGAGGATACGCCTGAAGGGTTAGTGCCTACTGCCGGGATACCGTGGTTCGCCTGTGTGTTTGGGCGGGATAGTTTGATTACCTCCTTACAGACATTGATGCTGAATCCGCAAATTGCCGCTGGCACGCTGCGTTTTCTAGCAAAGCATCAAGGAACTAAGGTTGACCCCTGGCATGACGAAGAGCCAGGCAAAATTGTACATGAGATACGCAAGGGCGAACTGGCAAACCTTAATGAAATACCTCACTCGGCATATTATGCCAGTGTGGATGCCACGCCTCTTTTTGTGGTGCTATTTGCAGAAACGATGAAATGGCTTGATGATGATGAGCTATTCCGAGAAATCCTGCCAGCAGCTAAACTTGCTCTGGAATGGATGGAAAAGCATGGTGACCTTGATGGCGATGGGTATATTGAATATCTTAGCCACTCCCCTGGCGGGCTTAGAGACCACGGTTGGAGAGATAGTCATGGTGCCTTGACTTATCCTGATGGCACCCCGGTTGAGCCCCCTGTAGCCCTAGTGGAAGTTCAGGGATATGCTTACAAGGCGTTTACAGGTATGGCTGAACTCCTACATCGGAAAGGGGAATTGACACTTTCCCGTAAGCTCGCTAAGCGAGCTGCTAAGTTAAAGAAAAACTTCAATCGAGATTTCTGGTTAGCAGATAGGCAGTTTTTTGCCCAGGGGCTTGATGCCAGCAAAAAGCCGGTTGACTTGGTGACCTCAAATCCAGGGCATTGCCTTTCCTGTGACATAATCGATGCCGATAAGGCAGAATATTTGGTGAAGCGCCTTATGTCACGAGACATGGCCTGCGGCTGGGGTATACGAACCGTTACCAGCAGAACCCCCAGGTTTAATCCTATGGGCTATCACCAGGGGAGTATCTGGCCACACGACAATTCTCTCATTGTAGCGGGTATGAGGCGCTACGGATATATCAAAGAAGCGGAGGAGGTAACCTCACAGATCTTTGAGGCAAGCATGCATTTCCCTTATAGCCGTTTGCCCGAGCTTTTTTGTGGTTTTGCTCGTGATAAGGAGTTTCCCGGCATGCCTGTAGAGTATCCTGTTAGCTGTAGCCCGCATGCATGGGCTTCGGGCAGTGCTATATTCCTTCTCCAATCGATGCTTGGCATACAGGCGAATGTAGCTCGTCGAAGGCTTTATCTAAACCCTAAGCTACCGCAATGGCTGAAGTATGTTTCCCTACAAAATCTTCGTGTTGGCAAGGGAACTGTAAATTTGTATTTTGAACGCCATGAGGAAGAGACTAGTTTTCGCATAACTGAAAACAGTGCTGGTATTCAAGTGGTAATTTCTCAGTGACCTTATCTAGCTCTTTCCATCTCCAACAACCCTCCATTCTGTTACCCGTCCCCGTTGTCCTAGAGTGCTTAGTGCACACTTTGGGCCCTCGTTAGCTCTTTTTCATAATAAAGAACGCCGAGCCATACCATTCGTGGTATTTCCGGGACAGGTCAATCTCCCGTTGTTCCTCGTCGAGTACCTCAAGAGCCCTGGAGTCATTGATATACTTCGGGCGAAGCTCCTGGATTCGGTTCTCCAGAGGA
>CAZYNG010000113.1:0-3591 GCA_964648615.1 uncultured Dehalococcoidales bacterium
AAAAAATTAGTCAAGCACTGTCTATTTTCTTTACACTTAAACCATACTCCCTCGCCTTATTGTAAAGTGTCATTCTGGTAATTCCCAAGACCCTAGCTGCCTCGCTATAATTCCCGCCAGTTTCATTGAGGATGTTCAAGAGGTGGTCTTTCTCCAATTCTTTAAGGCTTTTTCCTGTTGGGGCTGAATGGGTCAACGACAGATTTTCCTGAGGTAGATCAGCAACAGTGATAAGACTATCTTTGGCAAGGATAACTGCCCTTTCAATAGCATTTTCCAGCTCACGGACATTTCCCGGCCAGTCATAACCCAGCAGAAACTCCGTTGCCTCAGGGGAGAAACCAGTGATCTCTTTCTGATTCTCCAAGGCGAACTTGTTTAAGAAATGCTGAGCCAATAGAGGGACATCCTCCTTTCTTTCCCTCAAAGGAGGCAATTCGATGGTAACCACATTGAGCCGATAATAAAGGTCTTCCCGGAATTCCCCAGTTGCTATTGCCCTTTTTAGGTCTTTATTGGTCGCTGAGATAACCCTTACGTCAACCTTGATCGGCTCATTGCCACCGACACGGGTAAATTCCTTCTCCTCCAAGACCCTTAATAAGTGAACTTGGATATTAGCACTCATCTCGCCGACCTCATCCAAGAAGAGTGTCCCTCTGTTGGCGAACTCAAATTTCCCCTTCTTTTGGGCGTAGGCTCCAGTGAAGGAGCCTTTCTCATGGCCAAATAGCTCACTTTCTAAGAGGCTTTCAGGCAAGGCAGCGCAACTGACGGCAACGAAGGGCTTGCCCTGACGGTGGCTCTGAGAGTGAATGGCACGTGCCACCAACTCTTTCCCTGTGCCGCTCTCACCTGTAATCAATGCGGTGGCGTTGCTCTTAGCCACGATCTTTATTACCTCGATCACCCGCTGCATCTTAGAGCTTTTGGCGATGATATTCTCAAAGCGGTAATGGTCTTCCAATCTTTGACGCAGGGAAAGGTTTTCCTCAACTAGTTCCTGATGTTCGGCTAATTTCTTGACCAATAATTCAGCCCTCTCAGGGCAAAAGGGCTTCTCAATGTAATCGTAAGCCCCTTCTTTCATGGCAGCGATGGCGGTGGGGATGCTGCCATAGGCCGTGATGATGATCACCTCGATGTTGGGTTGATTCTCTTTAGCCCTCTTCATCAACTCGATCCCGTCCATCCCAGGCATCACCAGATCGGTGATGACAATTCCCATCCTCTCCGTCTCAATAATTGCTAAGGCCTTAGGGCCATTTTCCGCAGTGAGTACTTGGTAACCGGCATCGCTTAGCCAGTCGCGCAGTGATTCACGAACGATAGCTTCATCATCAACAACAAGGATTTTAACTCTCTTCTTCATGGTGCAGCGGTAAATAGATAGTAAACGTAGTACCCTCCCCCTCCTTAGTTTGCACTTCGATCCTTCCCTGATGGCGCTGGATAATTCCATAGGTTACTGCCAGCCCTAGGCCTACCCCCTTTCCCTTACCCTTGGTAGTGAAAAAGGGGGTAAAGAGCTTGCGCTGGTTCTCCTTGGAAATACCACAGCCGGTATCCTGAACCGCTATCCTGAGTTGACCATCGCTATCTGCCGAGGTATGGATGGTCAGCTTGCCCCCGTCAGGCATCGCCTGAATGGCATTTATAATAAGGTTGGTGCAGACCTGCTGAAGTTGGTCAAAATCAGCCGTAATCGTAGGTAGAGACGGGTCAAGCTCGTTTATCACCTGAATATGCTGCAGCTCAGCCGAATGAGCCGCCAGGTCAAGAGCCCGCTCCAGGACCTCGTTGGCATTCACCTCCCTCAGGGCTGGGGGCGACTGGCGGGCAAAATCCAGCAGGTTGCGGATTAACCTGGTGCTGCGGGTAAGTTCGGTCTCCATCTTTGTCAGGTAGTCAAGGGAGACCTCCTTGGAGAATTTGTCGCTGTTTATCTTTCTAGCCAGTAGTTGAGTGTAGATCAGAACACCAGCCAGGGGATTATTGACCTCGTGAGCAATGGAAGCCGCCATCTGGCCCAGAGAGGTCAGCTTCTCCGCCTGGATTAACTCCTCTTGGGTAGTCCTTAGCCTCTCAAGGACGTACGGCCAGCACATCTCAGGCTCAGCCAGCCCTTGACAGACAGCAACAGCCAGTTCACGACAGCCAAAATAGCCACAGGCACCGCAGTTCATCCGGTAGCTGGGGTCTACTCTACCAATTTTCTCCAAAACTTTCTCAACATCTTCTTCACTTGGAGTAGGTAGGCTGACAGCGCGATTGGTAAATTTTCGGCTCAAGTTAATTCCAGCATATTCCTGGATGTCCTTCTCGGTTTGGGCCGGGTCTGCCTGACTCATAGTATAGTTGCTTATTATTTCCCTTCGTTTAAACACGCTCAGGTCATTATCAATTACCGGCCCATCAATACAGCCCTCACAGAAACACAGGGTGATGAGCTTAGCAGGAATATTGCCTTCGGCAAACTCCGAGAGAATCTTGGGGATATACTGCTTGCCACAGGCGTTGATAACTTCATTTGCCAGGACGTCATCCGAAAGCTGCGCTGCTCGGAGCAGGCCTCCAGATACAGCGAACAGACGACCCAGGTGAGGCTTGGGGCCAGAGAACTGCCCTTCCTCCTCAAGTTCAGGGGTAATATTCTTGGCGGCGAACATTTCCTTCAGCTCGGCAAAGGTCAGGACGGCATCTATCACCCCGGCCACCTTCTCATCTCTGCTTTCAGCTTTCTTAGCTATACAGGGGCCGATGAAGACTACCTTAGCCTCCGGATTATATTTGCTTTTAATCAGCCTGCCTGAAGCGATCATGGGCGAAACAATGGGTGCCAGGTTGTCAATTAGCCAGGGGTAATACTTCTCAATGTAAGCTATTATGACCGGGCAGGTAGATGACAGAAAAGTTTTATCTTTATACCTGCCCAGAAGGCGAGCATATTCACGGCAGACGAGTTCAGCGCCAAAGGAATCCTCCATAACCTCGCTGAAGCCCAGTTTTTTCAAGGCAGTCACTAGCTGTCCTGGGTAAGCCTCGGGGAAAGCTGCCGGAAACGGGGCGGAAAGAAGAGCGATTACTGGTTGTTGTCCTGCCAGCAGTTTCCAAACTGACCCCAGGTCGCTCTCCACCTGCTTTGCCTTGGCTAGGCAAATCTGGACGCAGCTGCCACAGTCAATGCAGCGTTCCATTATTACCTCCGCTAACCCTTCCCTAACTCGTATTGCCTTGGCTGGGCAGTTACGGACGCAGGCATAGCACCCCTTGCATTTTTCCCGGTCAGTATAGACAAGGCTCATTTTGTTTTCCTCACTTCCGCAATCAGTTTACCTCTCCTGCCAGCCGGGGGGATTTTCAATTCCTGCCTCAGGTTGGCCACCGAGCGCCTAGAGATAGCTATGCTGAATCGCTCCCACAGCCTGGCCTTGATTGCCTCATCGGAGACAAGCCCCTCCTCGGTCTCAAGGAGCTGCTTTAAGAGTTCCTTTCTGAACCTCTTCGGCTTGGGGAAAAAGTTCTTGAGCGGAATTTCTTCGCCCCAGGGTGTGTCAAGGCTTTTCCCGCTGATGGTGCGGCTAATTGAGC
>CAZYNG010000114.1:0-3573 GCA_964648615.1 uncultured Dehalococcoidales bacterium
AGGCAGGCTATATTACCGGCCAAACCCTGAGCGTTAGTGGTGGGCTCACTATGGC
The DNA here is from genome assembly GCA_964648615.1 of uncultured Dehalococcoidales bacterium. Classification (GTDB taxonomy): domain Bacteria; phylum Chloroflexota; class Dehalococcoidia; order GIF9; family AB-539-J10; genus CG2-30-46-19. The sequence goes on from CAZYNG010000114.1 coordinate 56, forward strand.
ATAAAGGGCTTTCTGCAAGTATAAACGGGAGGTGAAATTATGGAATACAGAGAAATTCTCTATGAGAAGAAGGATGGCGTAGCGAGGATAACGATAAATCGGCCGAAGGTAATGAATGCCTGCAATAATGTCGCTGTTTATGAACTGACTCAGGCTTTCATGCAGGCGTGGAGTGATGATGAGGTTCGTGTGGTAGTATTCACGGGGGCAGGAGACAGGGCATTCTGCACTGGCGGCGATCAAAGCGTACGCACAATCAAGGGTTATGAAAAAACCATAGCCGCTTTGCCCCTGGAGGTTGGTTGGCAGCAGGTTACCTGGTTGATTCGTTTTATTCCGAAACCTGTAATTGCTCGGGTGAATGGCTATGCCATTGGAGGTGCGCATGTCTGGCAGGTTGTTTGTGACTTCAGCATAGCTTCTGAATCCGCTCGCTTCGGGCAAGCTGGGCCGCGGGTGGGAAGTTTTGACCCGGGATTTGGCACCGGGGAGTTAATGCGAAATGTCGGCACAAAGAAAGCCAAAGAAATATGGTTCCTCACCAGGGTATATTCTGCTCAAGAAGCCTTACAGATGGGATTAGTTAATGCGGTAGTGCCTCCAGATAAGCTGGACGAGGAAGTGGACAAGTGGTGTGAGGAGTTATTGGCAAAGAGCTCAACCTCTCTAAAATTCCTGAAGTATGCCTTCAATGCCGAAACGGATGGAGTAACAGGGGTTACTTACCTGGGAATTGCCGGTTTAGGTCTGTACTACAATACTGAGGAGGCAGCAGAAGGGGTGAAGGCGTTCCAGGAGAAGAGAAAACCGCGGTTTGAGGACTATCGCAAGGCGGCGATTTAAAATTCGACCGAAAAACAGCCCCACCTTCTCAAAGAGCGCGCTGCCAGAGATTTATCGGCTCCTCCTAGCGGTGCTATAGCGCTGTTAACCGCTACTTCAGCTTCGCCGACGAAGGGCTAATTGAGAAGTATGACCGGCATTTCCTGGAGCTCAAACAGGGTTAGCATAGACTGGTGACAATAGACTATTGACAAGAGTTAGAGAATCTGCTAGTCTGACAATAGACTCATCTGCCATGTGTAGAAAGAGATCTTACGTCGCTCTTCGGAGCGGCGTTTGCATTTAAGTCTCTTTTCTCGCGAGCTTATGTTGGAGACTTCGCCTTTGCGCAGGACCGTCTACATGGAATGCCGTGATCAACATGGCTGCTTTCCAGGTATGTCGTTTGAGTTTTTCAAGGATAATGCAATAATCCCAGTTCTCTAACCATACATAGGTGCGCAGTCGGCCCCGACCTTCTTGGTAGTTCCATACCTCGACAGCATTGTCATCTGCGTGTGTGATAGTTGGCGCACACCATGGCAGTCTCTCGGCTCGGCGAAAATCGGGAATCCGCTCACCTGTACTTTTGTCATCTCGGCTTATGAGATGCCAAAAACCCTCCTCATAACACTGGTCAGATAATATCCTCCGGTCCCACCATACTACATAATCCTGAAACTTAGGCTTGGCTTGTTCAAAGTCCTTCTCAAATATCGCATAAAGACTTGAGACGATTTCCTCCCATGTGCCAGACAGTGAAAGTATCGGAGGCAACCAGTGAGGTTTCCTGGTCATGCCTGTGTTTCCATTGCTTCCCATCGAAACAGGTTTACTTTTTCTTCTTGGAGCAACGTCGTCAAAGTCAGTTGGTAATGAGAATGCTGTCTCATCCGTTCGACTAATTTTTCCTTGGCCGAACTCCCCACAAGTCCTCGGTTGGCATATGCGATCGCCCCGATTAGTAAGTCTGCAAGTCCCAACTGTTCTACCTCATGAGACCGCACTGTTTGAATTCTTTCGATTATTTCCCGGGAGAAATCATACAGGTTATTGCAAAGTACATCTCGCAGTTTGCCAACTTTTGGAGCGCTGCGAGTATCCTTAATATCTAGGTAGATTCGGTATCGTGCCTCAGGACGAAATATTACCTTCAGCATGTCGAAATACATCTTAAAATACCAATCATCGTGGCTTTGCCCAAATGCTTTGTGATCAAGCCTAGATTTGTCCGGCACTATTAAGGCACGAAAATGGAGGTCTTCCTCATCAAAAAAGAAGTCTATTACGTCAAGGTAAAACTTCACCTTTGAGGGTGACACCTTGGTCCACTTGATCTCAAAATCAGGTCTCAAACCATGGCGGCTTTTGATTTGCCTAATGCCACGTGCGATTTCCCTGGCTTTCTCAAGTGGACACCAAACAGCGCCTAGCACCATTATCCCTTGGTGGTCGTGTTCCAAATGGCAGCTTTCGTCGCAATATATATTGTAAGTGACAATCATAGCGCGCTGTTTACAAACCCTCTTTTAAGGCTAGTATTTTCCATTAATTTTAAATCTTCTTACATGCTTTTGCTAGCATCTGTACTGGTTCATAGGGTTTGGAGAAATTTCGGCTAAGAGGGTGAGGTAAAGTAAACATAAGCTAGGAAGAGCACATGTTTGACTGTGGGAACATATCCCAGCGCAAGACCTTCAGGGAGTAAGAGTAAGGCTCAAGGATATCCACGAGCGCTGTCCGATGAAGCGTCTCATTGTTGCTGACGTCGAACATGTATCACACAGTTAGCTGCATGCCGTCATAGGCAAAGCGGAGCCTCTGGTCGTTAGTCTCCAGGCTATGGTAATCGTCATAGCTCCGGTTCCAGTATTCCTCCAGGTGAACAAAAATGGTCCTCTTAGCGTGGAGACGTGCCGCCAGATCCAGGGTTTGCTCAAAGGTATAGAGTGTGGTCCTGGAGATATGGTCGGCTGGGTATCTGAAGCCATGCTTCAGCCCTTCCTCAAATATCCCCGGCTGGATGACCAGCAGATCGGCCTGTTGAACCTCATTGCGATGCTCCGGGAAGGGCTTGATATCGCAGGGAGCATAAACCACCTTGCGTCCTGACTTTTCAAAGATGTAAACGAAGGCTAACTGGGAACCCCGATCAACTGCGATGGCAGTGATGCGAACGTCTCTTATCTGGACGCTGCCCTGAAAAAGCATGAGCCTGACAAAACCGCTTTCCTGGTAGAAATCGATCAGGGGACCATACTGAGAACGAATATTCCTTATTCCTTCGCCTAGCTGGTCGGGGAGCAACAAACAAATCTGTTTTTCTGGATAGGCACGCCAGGTACGAAAATCCAGCGCAATTTGCTCGACTACCCGGAATCCTTCCACGTGGTCAGGGTCCAGATGAGTGAACATCAGGTAATCGACACGGCGGATAGGGGAACGATTCAAAAGGCTGACAATTTCCGCTGGTGTGTCAATCAGGAGGTTGATATCATGAAGGAAAGCACAGGGACCTGCTCTGCTGTAAGGAATACCCTTCTTCCTTGCTTCCTGGCAGACCCGGCACCGGCAAAGGGGTTTGGGAATGACCATGCAGCCGCCAGACCCAAGGATCGTCAATTCCATTGTGGATAAGGGGCCCGACTCACGAATTCGTTAGTGTTCCTGTCAAAAATGAATCTGAAGTTGGGGTG
>CAZYNG010000115.1:0-3543 GCA_964648615.1 uncultured Dehalococcoidales bacterium
ATACCATGTCCTCCCGCGTCATTTGCATGTCCTGCTGATGGTAACTCTGGGCATAACCCACTATCGCTACTCTTCTAGCCATTACACCTCCTTTGAACCGAAATTTGTGAAAAGCTTAGCTGTATTGAGTCGGCTTTTCAGAGATGCCAAGTATCTGTCTAGCTTCCTTCGGCGTGGCTATCCGTCGCCCCATTTCCCTGGCCAGCCTCACCACCTTTTCCACCGGCTCAGCGTTGCTCTGGCATAATTTCCCAGGCTCAATGTAGATATTGTCCTCCATACCAACACGAATATGCCCACCAAGCAAGATCCCCATGGTAATCATAGGAATTTGATTAACACCTGTGCCAATCATGCTGAATAAAGAATTCGGCGGTAAGTGCTGAACCAAATTTAACACGTTCGCTGGCGTGGCGTACATGCTTGTTTGAAAGCCCATCACAAACTGAATCCAGTAAGGAGGGTCGACAAACCCACCTTTAATTAAGCTGTCCACAAACCAGAACTCACCGGGGTCATATATCTCCATCTCGGGCTTCACCCCCTTCTCCTTCATCTTCGTAGCATATTTCTCCGATTCACCATAGGTCCACGGTATACAGACATCGAAGGACAGTGGCTCCTGCCCAGCCTCACGTGCCTTTATGACCAGACGTAATATAAAGGCATGGAGATCCAAGCTAGCCATCTCAGGTTTGCCATGTTCAACACAAGCCAGCCTTTGCTCTATGGGAATCCCGGGAAGACCGCTCGAGGTGTTATTGATAATTATATCGGGGCACTTTTCCCTGACTAGAGCATTAACCTCCAAATAATCATCGCCACTATAGGAAGTCATCTGTGGGTTATCTCTCAGACGACGATGGATATGGACAATGCTCGCCCCTGCTTTATAAGCATCGTAAGCTTGCTCTGCTTGCTCCTCAGGCAACTCAGGTAAGTTGGGATTTGCTTCCTTACCATGCACGCTCCCCGTCAGCGCCACCGAGATAATCATCGGCGGCATGCTGCTTAAGCCGTGGTCAACCTTTTTCAAATACGCATAAGGGTCGGAGTAATTCCACATGTAATCTTTCACTTCTGCCATAGTAAACCTCCTTTTTTTATTTCTTGTTGGTTGGCAATTCTATCAAGAAATCGAGTTCGCTAACAATATATGGCGTAACTCTTCTTTCTTTATTACTTATTCTACAGGCGCTATCGGATTAAAGCCCCAGCTCAGTAGCCACCCCTTCTTTCCATAAATCACTATCACCCATGGCAAACTCCGATGCCTTAACACGCCGAAAGTAGAGACCAACATCGTGTTCCTTGGTAAATCCAGTGGCTCCATGAATCTTAATCGCATCAAGGCACGTCCGCTGGTAAACTTCGCCTGCTTTCGCCTTGACCAGGGAGGTGTGTAACCTGGATGGAAACCCAGTGCTTATCTCCCACGCTGCTTGATACACCAAGTACTGCAACCCCTCTGCATTAACAAACATGTCAACCAACCTATGTTGAATTGCCTGGAAGGAACCAATAGGCTTATCAAATTGAACCCTGTCTTTAGCATAGGCGTTGGTCATTTCTACAACAGCCTGGCATCCCCCAGATACTTCAGCACACTTCAAGATAGCTGCTCTATCTAAAATAAACTCTACTATATCCCACCCTCTTCCAACATCCCCAAGAACATTACCCTCAGGGACTTCTACCCTGTTGAACGTCACCTGACATTGTTTATCCTGAGCTATGGTAGGGATTACCTCCACTTCCACACCTGCGCTGTTAGCGTCAACGATAAACATTGCGATTCCCTCAGCCTGCTCACTGGTTCGAGCTGCTACCAACAGATGATTAGCCACGTTGGCATTGGGAACAAAGAGCTTAGTGCCTTCAATAATATAGTGTCCATTTCCCACTCTAGCGGAGGCTTTTATCTCCGAAGCTTTGTACCCACCCAATGTCTCAGTTACCGCCAAAGCCCAAATTGCTGTGCCATTGGCTACTTGAGGAAGAAACTTCGCCTTTTGTTCTTCACTCCCATACTCCAGTATCGGCAGGGCACAGACAGTAGTAGAAAAGAAAGGACCGGGGAGAATATTCTTTCCTATCTCCTCCATCAGGAGCACCAAGTCCAAAAAAGTTCCCCCGGTACCTCCATAGTTCTCAGGAAAAACAAGCCCAAGCCATCCTAACTCAGCCATCTTTTGCCACATCTGTGGGTCATACCCCTTTTCATCCGTCTCCAGTTCTCTGACCTTAACCTTAGGACATTCCTTTGTCAGGAAATCCCTGGCTAAACTCCGAAGCATCTCTTGGTCTTCTGAAAGCTTGAAATCCATCATACCCCCTGATATTTCAATATGACTTGGGCAAGCCTAACTTAAACTGCCCGATCACATTCTTCTCAATTTCATCAGTGCCAGCAGCAATCGAGATGCCGGGGAAAAGCAAATATGCCCGCTGGATGATGCCATGAAGCTTAGTCCATTTCGAATACGGGTCAACTTGACAGTAGGCACCCATGATCTTCATCCCGACAATACCTATCCGCTCCAGTAGTTGGTCACCAAAAGCTTTGTTGCGTGAAGAACCATAAATAGGAATTAGCCCTTGAGTCAACTCCCAAGTTACCTGGTAGTTGAATAACTTTAGCATCTCTGCCTCAACGGCAGCATCAGCTAACATGTGGCGAACTTCAGGATTCTGAGACAAAGGTTTACCATCGTACTGAGTTTCCTTAGCGTAACCTGCTAACTCATCCAGCAGTCTCCTGGCATTCCCGTAAAGTGATGGACCAAGGCTATGCCGCTCAGAAGCCAATGATTGCATTAAGTGATACCACCCCTTATTTTCCTCGCCAACCAGATTGGAAGCGGGGACCCTTACATTGTCAAAGAAAACCTCATTAAATATGTGAGCACCATGGTAGTTTAGTAACGGGTTAACCGTGATTCCCGGGCTCTTCATATCTACCATAAAAATGCTAATGCCACGGTGTTTTTTAGGGGCATTTGGGTCTGTTTTCACAGCAAGCCAACACCATCTTGCTCGATGGGCACAACTGGTCCACACCTTTTGCCCATTAATAACATACTCATCCCCATCCCTTACGGCACGAGTCTGTATGTTAGCAAAATCAGACCCAGCATTAGGCTCGCTATATGCAGTGCACCACACCCCATCGGCCTCACCTGAAGCAATCAGGGGAAGGTACTTTTTTCTCTGTTCTTCGTTTCCAAACTGCATGAGAGACGGTCCTACCCAAGCTACACCACTTACTCCCATGGCAGCACCGGGTATTCCCCAATATCCACACTCTTCCCCGTATACCATTTGCTCCCAGTAGGAAGCCCCTTGCCCACCATATTCCTTTGGCCACGCCATAACCAGCCATCCTTTTTGCGATAACTTCCTAGCTATAGACATGGCAAGCTTCCAATCTTCATCGCGACTTTCTTCCTCCAGAAGTAGAGTAAACCATCCCGGAGGAAGCTCTTTTCGGGCAAACTCACGAATCCCCTTTCTTAATGCCTCTTCTTTTTCCCCGAGTTTGAA
>CAZYNG010000116.1:0-3511 GCA_964648615.1 uncultured Dehalococcoidales bacterium
CAGTATCTTTACTTTACCTCTAAACCTTCCAGAAAATAGTACTAGGACGTTTGTCGGCTAGCAGGCAAGGCAAAACCGCTTACGCGTCTTATTCACTTCTATTTCAGAAAATATCACCCCCCGGCACAAATAGGGACATCCTGGGGGTTGGGGCTTTGCCTCAGCCCCCATTTTGCCTATTGCTTAATCATTCGGACTTCCTGGACGACCAGGCTCGCCTTGCCTATAAGCGCTAGGAAGTCCTCACCAAGCGTTCCTATGTTCGGCACTCTTACGGCTACTCTTCTAGAAGAATGTCCTCGCCCTTGATCATTCTGACTAACTCGATGGTTACGGAGCCCCTGCCGATAGTGGCCCAGGCTTCGGCCGTACCCGCTCCTGCCACAGCAGTCGTATCAATCATCGCCTGCACCTCTACCGTGTGTACCCCGGATGTAAGGTCGTCCATGATGAAGTTGAACGAGTTGGCAGACATGGTATCGAGGGTGAGATTCAGCTCCTCAGGCTCAAGACAAGTGTAATTGATGGTGACGGTGTGGTTCACTGGATCAACATCCAAGCATTCCCCGGTAAATATGCCCATGAACTTCGCCGACAAGGTCTGCTCCCTGTAGTTGAATACAACCTTTCCTGGGTATGCCTCGTCGCCATCCACCAATACCCGCACCTTTACCATAGCTTCGGCAGTAGCTGTGTCCTTATTACCACCTTTACTCTTGACATGTGTTTGAGTGTATAGCCCGCACTCCAGGGAGACGTCTATGAACAGGTCCTTCTGGTTCGGTGTTTTAATGTCTTGCTCGAGGATCGTATCCCAAGCCATGTCGGTTGAATTGATGATGTAGATGTCGCCAACCTTTGCCGTAGCCTTGGAAGCTGGCTGTGAATTACTGGCCCAAACCACCCCCGCGCCCAATACGACCACCAGAGCTAGTGCTACCGCTATTACTATTGACTTCTTCATCTCCTTCTCTCCTTTCTTTTTTGGATTTTCCTTATCGCCCTCATCGACCCCTCTCAGTTAAGCTAACAGGCAGGGCACAGCGGCAAGTCTTGTTATCAGGTACTTGTAATCCTCCGCATCTATCACATCCTTCCCCTTAGATTCACTTCATCGCCCCCCGACCCGGGAAATGGCCTGGGAACCTATTTAGTTGTAGTCTTGAAAGGCCTGAATTTTGGTAGTATGGTTATTGTGTATTACCTGTCCCGCTGTTGTCAATTGCATTATCTTTACTTTACTTTACTTTACCTCCAAACTTATGCAATTATGTGAAAACCGTCCACGAATCTTGTATTAGCTATGCGTCTACGCTAGAGGTTATATCATACCCTGCTTCAACTCTGTCAATATTTCATTAATTTCTCTTGGAGCTAACCCAGGTAAGAACGGGTGAGGTCTGGCATGGAAATGCCAGACCTGCCAGAAATGGCACTGGAATAACGAAAATGGGAGGGGGCGCTGAGCCCCCTCCCCACCCCTTCTATTTGTCAACCAATAACATTCACTAAATGCTTATACGTCTCCAGCCAGTTTAGGGTAATGCTGGCGTAGCCAATCCCCTACTCCTTGCCTGAAATTCTTTACCTCCCGTAATAGCACATCTGCCTCGTGCTCGGAAATCTCCCCAGCGCGATCATAGTCAGTTATGTTGCGTTTGGTACGGCACATATCAAAATAATCTGCCCTACCGCGCAATTCCTGCCCCATCGTTTCCTGGAGGGTTCGTAGCACAGTAAAATGATGCCCTGGTCCTATGGCTTTATAGCCCTTGCAGTAGAGAGGAATAGTGGCTAACTGTAGAGCGGCATTATACGCAATGGCAAAACGGCGGTCGGAGGAAACTGTTTTGATTGAAGCATCGGCGATATCGCGGTCAACTACCTTTAACAGACTGGCGATTTCCTGACGTGATGTTCTGTGTTTTGCTAACTTGCCGTCAGCCAGTAATTGACTCAATGTCATCGTTGTTTCCCACCAGGAATAGCTTAGGTTCGCTCAGGACGCTGAGAATAAAGTGATTCTGTGCTTCGACCTTAGCTTTCAGTTCCTGAGGTGGCATGGCTACGGCGTTAATCTCTCGCCCCAGTCCTTCCTTTGCCGGGGATAAGACCTTTGAGAGTTCTGAGGCGGTTATATCCCCAACTACAAAGAGGTCGATATCGCTAGTTGCTGTTTCCTGAGCCTTAGCATAGGAACCATATATGAAAGCGACGGTAATGCCCTTTTCAGCCTGTAGTAAGTGTTGCCTGAGGGTATCGCCAAGGGCGAAGGTCTTGAGAAATATAGCCTTCAGCTCGGGGAAAATGGGGCAATTCTTATCAATCTGGTAATACTTCCTGTTGCCATCCATGGTGACGGAGAGGAGTCCTACTGCCTCTAATCTAGCGAGCTCACGCTGCACAGCGCGGATAGGCTGGCCACTGCGAACGGCAACCTGACGCATATAGAAGCGGTCGCCCGGGTTTAATAGAAACAGCCCCAGGATAGCAACCCTGGCCTGTGAAGAGAATAGCTCCTGTAACACTTAAAACCTGCCTGTATACCTTTTGTAGTCAATAGTATACTTATTGTATACGCCTGTCAAGGAACCTCATTGTAGCTTTATTCCCCGCCTAAATCCGCTTCAAGCGCTGAGGTGAAATCCGGATATTTGCTATCCTTTGTTTTGGAGGCATATTTGCCTTACTGGCAAGAGACAGGATATGATAAGACGTTTAGCAGCATATTTTACCTCTAAGCAAACAAAATGATCATTTATTATAAGGTAATCACCATATTGACTGCTCTGCTATATAATAAGAGTTGGAGAAAGTGCTTCTACTGTGCTTGCAGCTGAAGTCAATCATATATTCAAGTCCTACGCAGACAAGGCCGTGGTTAACGATCTATCCTTCTCTGTCGCTCGAGGTGAGATATTCGGTCTAATTGGTCCTAATGGTGCGGGCAAGACTACCACCATCAGGATGATGATGGACATCATCAAGCCAGACTCGGGCGACGTGACAATGCTCGACGAGAAGTTGAGTGAAGCCAGCAAGAATAGGCTTGGCTACTTGCCTGAGGAAAGAGGACTGTATAGGAAGCTGACTACCATCGATTCCATCATCTACCTTGCCTCCCTCAAAGGTATGGACAGGCACTCAGCCGAAGAAAAAGCTAACGAACTGCTCAACCAAACAGGTATGCTACCGCACAAAAGAAAGAAGATTGAGGAGTTGAGCCAGGGCATGGGGCAGATTATCCAATTCATCGTTACTATCATCCATGACCCGGAACTGGTTATTCTTGACGAACCCTTTGCCGGTCTCGACCCGGTTAACACCGAGTTATTGAAAGGGATGTTCGTTGACTTGAGGAATCAGGGTAAAGCCGTAATCCTGAGCACACACAGGATGAATGAAGTAGAGGAACTTTGCGACCGCATATTAATGATAAACAACGGACGCGCAGTTCTTTACGGGAATCTGACTGAAATCAAGTCAAGCTATAGAAGCAATTCGGTTATTC
>CAZYNG010000117.1:0-3494 GCA_964648615.1 uncultured Dehalococcoidales bacterium
CAAATTTATAACAGGGAATCGATAGCTCTCTCCAGCTGGCTAAGGGTGTTACATTCCCTGGCAATGTTACAGTAGGGAAGGTATTTCTTCATCTCTGAGTCGCCTATCCCCCAGAATGCTCGGCTCTCCGGATTAAGCCAGATGACCCTTTTACTTCTCTTTCGAATCAGGCTGAGAGTCGCAGTCTGGGGATCACCATAATTGTTCCGTGCGTCTCCAATGATGATGACCGATGTTTTTCTGGTGACAGCATCAAGCCAGTTTTTTCTGAAGTCAAGGAATGCTCTCCCGTAATCAGTGGAACCTAACACGATATCCAAACCTGTTCCGGTCTGCAGTTTGGCAACAGCCTCTTGTACCGGATAGTCATCAAAGACAGAGCTTGCCTCTATGATGTTAGAGCAGAAAATGAAACTCCTTATCTTGATGACCGCCTTGTTCAAACTATAAACTAAGAGCAAAAAGAACCGTACTGCGGTTGCCACGGAGCGACTGACATCACAGATAACAATGACGTCAGGACGGTCAATTTTCTTCTTTTTCCATTTGATGTCGAAAGGAACTCCTTCGTACGCCATGTTCTTCCTCAGTGTCTTCCTGGCATCAAGATGACCTCTTCTGAAGCTCCTCATTCTTCGTGAATAAGTATCACTGAGGCGCTTTGCCATCTTCCGAACGATTACATACATCCTATCGTAGTCACTCTTTTCCAATTCACCAAGTTTGGCATTCTTAAGGTAGCTCTCCATAATATCCTCGGTGGGTGCCCTGGCATAAAGGGCATGTTCTCGTTCCACAAAACCCCTCACATTCTCAAATAAACTGTCTCTCGCCTCCTGTAACTGAGCTGCCTGTTGAATTGAACCGGGGGTATTCTCTTGCCTCAACAGCCCGATATCGCTGTCTAAACCATCTATCCCCATATGGCTTAGTATCCTGTGGATGTACAAACCTTTCTGAGTAAAGAACTTTATCTCACTGGTCTGCGCCTCCTCCACAGCTTCCATCAAAGAAGCCATGAGCTCGGCGTGGCCCTGTGAAATAAGCATCCTGGTTAGCGGGGATACCGGATGCTGGCTATCTGCCCTCAGAGTGTGTTCTGTCGCATTGTCAGGGAAGCTGTTAAACGAGAAAAAAAGAGCGAAACATTCATTGAATTTTTCCTCTTCCACGGCAGTTTTTGCTAACGCTGCTGATAGGGAAGTCTTCAGGATTTCGCGGTCTTGATAACCTACAAGCTCGGCAGCACGAAACGCGTCCATGCTTTCAGATGTCGATATCCTGACACCAAAGCTTCGCAGAGAGGAAATAAAATCATGAAGGACTTGCTCCATCCTTCATTCACCACCCTCTTTCACAGCATTGCTTGTTATTTCAGGTAGATGCTCGTTCACCACCCCGATATCCTCTTGAAACTTCAAAAAGACGTGAAGGGTTTCCCTGACTGTTTCCACATCGAGTTTTTCCGCATTAAGAGCAAGGAGGACCCTGGCCCAATCGATTGTCTCGCTGATTGACGGCATCTTCTTGATATCCAGCTTCCGTACCTGCTGGATAAAAGCAACTAACTGCCTTCTTAGCCTTTCAGAAACCTCAGGGACTCGGATTTGAATGATCTCACGTTCCATTTTGGCATTCGGAAAAGGTATGAAGAGATGTAAACAACGACGTTTCAATGCATCACTGAGTTCCTTGGTATTATTGCTCGTCAAGAATACAAATGGCTTGCATTCCGCCTGAATGGTCCCAATCTCCGGTATCGATACCTGAAAATCTGACAGCGCTTCGAGCAGAAATGCCTCAAACTCTTCATCCGCTTTATCAACTTCATCAATCAAAAGCACAGCGCCGCCACTTTGCTGCAGTGCCATTAATAGTGGCCTTGGCTCGAGGAACTCATACGAGAAAAAGATGTCATCATATTTATGGAGTGCCTTGATGGACTCTGCCAGACTATCTGTCCCCTTTATGATGTCATTTAATTTACCCTTCAACATCTGGGTGTACAGAAGTTGTTTTCCATACTTCCATTCATAAATAGCTTTCGACTCATCTAATCCTTCATAGCATTGCAGGCGTATCAAGGGAAGATGTAAAACTGCCGCTGCCCTCTGCGCCAGGTCTGTTTTACCTACTCCAGCCGGTCCCTCCACAAGAACTGGCTTTTCCAGGTTGTATGCCACATATAATGTGGTTGCGATGTGCTTGCTGCAAATATATTCCACATCCCTGAACCCCTGCTGGATACTCTCTACAGAACTAAATACTTGCTCGTTAAGCGCTTTCATTGTTGTACGCCTTCCCTGACAGCACACTCTCTCCAAGCTTTCGCTGTTTGATTACCACTATGTTCTTTCCCATATTGACGATGTGGTCCAGGTCATTTGCCAGGAGACTGAGCTCCTTATCGGACTTTATATTCGCCTGTGACATTATAACATCAAGCTGTGACTGAAACCTTATTGCCATATTTCTACAACAAAGTGGCACAGAGTATAATTCAGGATGACTCGTATCACTATCCAGCATATTTGCTGCCTCGTAAGCCATGATATCAAGGGTATCAGCCAGGGATTTCAATTCGCCAAGACCATTTTTTAACTCATCATTAGCCCTGATACGCTGTTCTCGAATAGCATTAACCAGCAGCTCAAGCTCTCTTTTCATTCCTCCAACGATAAGCCCCATTGATAAGATGACTTCTAACTCCCCGAATGGGATTATTATATCAGCATATGCTGAGCCTTTCTTTCCCAGGATGTTTGCTGAAGGAACGGCGCAGTCCCTCAGTACTATCCCTCCATGAGGAGACGGACGCAAAAAACCCAGCTTCATGGGTTCAGTTAATAACAGTCCCGTGGTCCCTTTTGGGACGATGAATACCGTAAACTGTTTTCTGCTGCCCTTCACACCGGTAATGGCAGCAACAAGAAACAGGTCTGCAATAGGCCCATTTGTCAGGTAGTATTTCTCCCCGCTCAACACATAACCCTTACCCTCTTCATGAGCAACTGTTTTCAAATATTTAGGATGAGCTCCTCTTTCCGGTTCTGAAATGGCAAAAGAAGCTATGAGCTGGCCGTTTGCGAACTCAGGTAAATATTTATTTTTCTGCCGTGAGTCTCCAAACTTCAGTATCACAAAACGGGAAATAAGCTCATGTATTAGCCATGACAGAGCAAGTCCCATATTGTGTCCTCGCCGTACCATTGCTTCTCCAGCCACCGCTATGGAAAGACAGTTGCCTCCCATCCCTCCATATTTTTGTGGAATTCCAACTCCCAGAAGCTTTTCCTGAGACATCTTGTGCCAGATGTCATAAGGAAACTCACTGCTTGTGTGAAGGTCACTACGATGAGCAATGTTCTGCTGGGCAAAGTGAGAAACTTTTTCCCTCAGGCTACAGAGCTCATCCTTTATCGCTGTTGCTATGTCTACCTCCTTCCTTCTGCGAGACTTATGGTTGGTTACAGTTCACAGAAGGCACCGATAAT
>CAZYNG010000118.1:0-3484 GCA_964648615.1 uncultured Dehalococcoidales bacterium
CAGCCTTCTTTATCGTTTCCACCGATGTCCCCAAAAGCCTTACATTATATTTATCCACTATACCGGCATCAGCTAACTCTACCGCAAGGTTAAGCCCTGTCTGCCCACCAAGAGTGGGCAGCAGTCCATCAGGACGCTCCCTTTCAATTACTCGATCTAAGACTTCCACTGTAAGCGGCTCAATATAGACGATATCGGCAATGCCTTCGTCGGTCATGATGGTAGCCGGGTTTGAGTTCACCAGAACGGTGGTTACCCCTTCCTCCCGCAAAGCACGGCATGCCTGAGTTCCCGAATAATCGAACTCCGCCGCCTGCCCGATGATTATCGGACCTGAGCCGATGACTAAGACTTTAGACGGTTTAGCCATTTTCTCCTTGAGCTTGTGTTACCTCCCCTTCTTCAATTCGTTTCATCAACAAACTTGCGAAACCTAAATATTCAAGTGTTCTAAATGGGTCCATTTGAGCAATATCGTCATGAGCTTTAGGGTTTCTTATTCCTACCATAGCTCCCATAAACAAGAACTTGAAACCTTCCTGCTCATCTCGTTCGGATCTAGTCTTAAGTTTATTTAACTTAATAAGAGGGCCTTGTTCTCTAAATACTTTTGCCATTAGATCTCTGCCATCTAGAGATTGACCTGTCTTTTCTTTGACGAAATTATTGATAGCTTTGAATGCCTCAAAAATGGCTTGAGCATAGTGCCGTGTTTCAAAAAGAGACTTGCTAGTTTCGACTACCCTAGGATGAAATTGCATTTTATCAAAAAGCAAGATAGCCAGTTCAGTAGTATCCTCCGGAAGCTGAGATTGGATGGTATCCATCCCAGTAATTTCATATTTTTGTATTATTGATTTCAAAGCAATCTCATGATTTTCCAGATTTTCAAGGTAATTTTCTTGGTAAACGTCGTCTGAAGTCCAGTGGCCAACGACATGTATTACCATACTAGCCAAGAACCTACTCACATCATCTGCATCAAGTCCTGCTTTTATTATGTCTAGTACTTTGTCGTGCCACAATTTGCATTCCTGATTACCATGATGTAGCTCTTTGAGATGTGGTACCTCGGCTAAAGCCTGTTTTAGAAGTTCTATTGCTTTACCTCTCTCCATTCTCACACCTTCCTCACCATCTCCAGAAATCTCTCAAACAGATACATGTTGTCCAGTGGCCCAGGGGAGGCTTCGGAGTGGTATTGAATGGATAGAATAGGCAAATCGCGATGGCGAAGACCCTCCACCGTACCGTCGTTCAAGTTTATGTGGCTTACCTCAAGTCCTCCCTTTAAGGTATCGGCATCTATGGCATAGCCATGATTCTGGGCAGTGATATAAACCCTGCCAGTAGCCGAGTCGCGAACCGGATGGTTGCCGCCGCGGTGTCCAAACCTGAGTTTGAATGTTTTGGCACCCAGAGCTCTGCCGATGAGCTGATGCCCCAGGCAGATACCCATCACCGGCTTCCTGCCCACAAGCTTTTTCACCATCTCCGTTATATCGTCAAGCAAAGCAGGGTCTCCAGGACCGGGAGACAAAACTATTCCATCGGGATTTAAAGCCAGGATATCCTCTGCCGAAGTGGTGCACGGGACAGCGGTTACCCGGCAGCCAGATTGGCTCAGGATACGCAGTATGTTGTATTTCAAGCCTAAATCAAGGACTACGATGCGAGATTGCTTCGCTGCGCCTTCGCGGAGTTTATCCTGAGCGAGATTCTTCGGTCGCTTCTCTCCCTCAGAATGACGAGGGGCGAAAGGCTCAGGGCTTTGGCTGGCAATGGCAGGCGCACCAGAGTGCCATTCATAGGGCTTTTCAGTACTGACCTGGTGAACAAAATCGGTAAAATCGTATTTGGGTAAATTCTTCAGCTCCCTTAACGCTTCCTCAGCAGTCATCTCTGATGTAATAATCCCCATCATTACCCCGATGGAGCGTATATGGCGGGTTAACGCCCGGGTATCTATGCCGCTGATTCCTGGAATGCCATTATCCTGTAGAAAGTTATGTAAAGTAACTGTGCTCTGCCAGTGGCTGGGATGGAGGCAGTATTCTCGAACGGCAAATCCCCTAACCTGAATTTGCTTTGATTCGAAATCGCTGTCACTAATGCCATAGTTCCCAATCAAAGGATACGTGGGCACTAAAATCTGACCAGCGAATGATGGGTCAGTAAGCATTTCCTGATAGCCGGTCATGCTAGTGTCGAAAACGACCTCGCCGTAGGCATTATCCTCGGCACCGAAGGAAGAGCCTTCGTAGACTGAGCCATCTTCAAGAACTAAAATTGCTTTTTTAGTCAAATTCCATTCCTTAGCATCGAAATAACGCACTATTCATGTATTTTTTGCTGCCTCAATTGTGAATTTAAGAAAGTCCTCACAAAAACTTAAAAGCCTTTCCCAAATATGCTGGCAGTACTCCAACGCCCTTCGTTTATTAGGCATCGTTGGGTAGTGAATATTGGCAGTGCCTCCTCCTATATAGGGGTCTTGTATGAAACAGTTAAAACCTTCGAGATTGGAAAAATGCGTAATTTGGTCGCGCATGCTGATAAGCTCCACTACCCAAGCATCTTGAGCATCTTCTATCAGCTTTATGATGTTCTCTGCATAGGGAGCAAGTGTGGCAGAGCAATTGTTCTTCAACTGCCTGATAACATCATCTCCCTTGTCCCCAAAGCTACGATAGGCAGAACCGAACACCGGTTTTAGCACCGGGGATAGTACATCTAAGCAACTCTTTGTTTGAAAAAGAAAAGCCTCAACCTCATAAATAAGCCTTGGTTCCTCAACAACCATCTGTACCCCAGCGGGGGGCGTGTGGTTTTTTCTAAACTCTTCAATTATGTCGCTTTCAGCTTGTTCATAATTTCTCAAGTGATACTTGACTGCGCAAAGTTTGTGATCAACGATTCTAACACGTTCGTGAAGACCTTGTTTAACAGTATCAACGACGTTCAGCGCGTTTATCTCATGCGATAATGGGTCGAGAATCTTCCTTATCGCCTCATCCTCGCTCTTCGTGTCTTTGACCCCGATTCGCGCTGCCAATAAGCCAGGTTGGTGTTTGTATGTTTTGTCGCTATCAGAGAAAACATCATGATGTGTTATCGGCTCAGGCATTTCCTTTGGCTTGACTGTAAACGCAGGACTTTCGTGAGGCTCAGCTGTTTTCCACGCCCTTGTCTTATTGAGATAGCAGCAGTTCTTATACTTCTTACCGCTCCCGCATGGGCACGGGTCATTCCGTCCTATCTTTTTCTTCGCTTTCGACATATTCAAGTTCCCTTATTAATAGCACCAGCCTTTAAATAACTATCACCCTTTACTGAGCCATCTTCAAGAACTAAAATCGCCTTCTTAGCCATGAGATTGCTTCGCTTCGCTCGCAATGACAAAAGGAGGATGGCAATGACTTTTTAGTCAGTCATCCATATAAATTGCCTCCCCATCAACTATGGTTGCCATTACCTTGCCTTT
>CAZYNG010000119.1:0-3479 GCA_964648615.1 uncultured Dehalococcoidales bacterium
ACATGCTTTCCATATTTATCCCCGGGAAGCATGTAGACCGTATCTATACCACCTTGAAGGTCACCTTCCCCTATATTGGATTCGAACAGCACCTCAAAGTCATTCTCCCCACAATTAGGGCAATTACGATGCTCTACCAATGAAGCCATCTTATTTTGTAGCTTGCTTAAAGCTGCTTGGTTTTCTCATGAGCAGCAATAACAGCTTCAAGAATACTGGACCGAAAGCCTCCCCATTCCAACTGAGCCAGAGCTTCGGCAGTCGTCCCACCTGGCGAAGTAACCATGTTTCTCAGCTCAGCAGGATGTTTCTCCACCTTTGCAACCATGTGGGCAGAACCCAGTATCGTTTGTATTGCCAATTCTTTAGCCACTTTGTGAGACAAGCCAATATAGACACCGGCATCAGTAAGTACTTCAATAAATAGGAATACATAAGCTGGACCACTGCCACTTAAAGCCGTGGCCATGTCTATATATTTTTCCTCTGGAAAATAAATTTCCTTACCTAAGGCACTAAGTATGGAGCGAGCCATTTTCTTATGTTCCTGATTAACTTCAACCGTGGTAGTCCACACAATCATCCCTTCACCGATTCGTGCAGGCATGTTAGGCATAGCGCGGATGATATGAGGATAAGTTAAGCCATCACTCAAAGTAGCTAAGCTAGCGCCAGCCACTATGGACAATATAGCTTGTTCGCGAAGCGAACCTTTTATCACCTCCATCACCTCTGTCAAATTCTCCGGCTTAATTGCCAGGATAACTACATCAGCATTTTCCACCGCCCTTTTACTATCAGCAGAGGTTTTCACTTTATATTCTCTGCCTAATAGTTCCCGCCTCAACTCATTTACATCGCTAACCACAATATCCTGAGGTGAGGCTACTTTTTGAGCCAAAAGGCATTTAACCATTGCCTCTCCCATCGTTCCACCACCGATAAATACTATTCTCATACTCCTCCTCCTTTATCTAAACCCAGATTTTCACTTCACCACAATGTTCATCACTCGGCCAGGAATGTAGATGATCCTATCAATTTTTTTGCCATTAATATAACCTTTAACTCGCTGACGATTCAATACCAACTCCTTAGCCTCAGCTTCAGTTATGGAAGCAGGCACAACCAGCTTATCACGCAGCTTCCCGTTCACCTGTATTGGCAGTGTAATTTCCGCCTCTTTAGCAAGCTCTTTATCAAACTTTGGCCAGGATTGATTATGAATGCTGTAAGAATGACCACTTCTAACCCATAACTCTTCAGCAAAATGGGGAGCGGTCGGAGCAAGAAGAAGCAAAAAGTAGCTAATAGCTTCTTGCCACAGCGAAAGCGAGACGTTCCTCACCTCCCGCACTTTGAATAGCCAATTGGTTAACTCCATAAGGCTAGCTATCATGGTGTTAAAGCGAAATTTCTCCAAATCCTCAGTTACCTTCTTAATTGTTTTATGAATAACGTGGCGAAGCTCACTTTCCGCTTTAGATTCAACTTTCAGGCTAACATAGCTTGTCGTTACTAAGCTCCATACCCTGTTCAACCAGCGGCTTATGCCTACAATACCGCTATCACTCCATTCACCACCAAATTCCCATGGCCCGATAAACATAAGATAACCACGAACAGCATCTGCCCCTAACTCAGCTACATACTCATCTGGGGCAATTACATTTCCCCTGGACTTGCTCATCTTTCCACCACGGTAGATCATGGTCCCTTGATTAAACAGACGAGTAAACGGCTCACCAAAATCAACCAACCCCATATCTCTCAGTGCTTTAGTGAAAAAACGAGCGTAAAGGAGGTGCATAACAGCATGTTCAGCGCCACCAGTATATAAATCCACAGGCAGCCAATACTTGACCTTTTCAGCATCAAATGGAACATCACTGGCTTCAGGGCTAGTATATCGCAAGAAATACCAATTGGAGCACATGAAAGTATCCATGGTATCAGTTTCTCTCCTCGCCGGACCAGAGCACCGAGGACATGTAGTGTTGACAAACGAAGGACAGTATTTAAGAGGAGACTCACCGGTGGGCTTAAACTCAGCATCCGGGGGAAGCAAAACAGGTAGATTTTCCTCAGGCACAGGCACTATGCCGCATTTGTCACAGTAAACTATGGGTATCGGTGCTCCCCAGTATCTCTGTCTTGAGATAAGCCAATCCCTGAGTCGATAACTAACGGTTGATTTACCCCATCCCTTTTCACTTAACAAATCACAAATCGCCTTACTTCCTTCCCCACTGGACAACCCAGTAAACTCACCGGAATTTATCATCACGCCTTGCTCAAGATATGGGAGTGGTGTTCCCCCATCCGACCACCCAGGAGGAGCAATGACGGGACGAACAGGCAAGCTGAACTTTCTGGCGAATTCCAGGTCACGCTCATCATGGGCAGGTACCCCCATTACCGCCCCGGTGCCATAGCTGAGCAACGCATAATCAGTAACCCAAATAGGCACTCTCTCTTCATTCAATTTATTGATGACATAGCTTCCCAGGAAAACACCTGTCTTTTCTCTACCTAAAGCTATTCGTTCATACTCACTCTGACGTCGGCACCAGGCGACATACTCCTCAACTTCAGCTTTGTGTTCTGGAGTAGTCAACAAAGGAACCAAGGGATGCTCAGGTGCTAGCAGGAAGAAGGTTACTCCAAAAATTGTGTCGGGGCGAGTGGTAAATACCCTTATCTCTTTCTGCTCTACACCATCGTGCTTTAACCCAAAGGAAATTTCAGCACCCTCGCTTTTACCAACCCAGTTCTTCTGCATTATCTTTATCCGTTCCGGCCAATCTATATGGCTGTAGTCAAGAAGTTCCTCAGCATATTTGGTGATCCTAAAGAACCATTGCTCCATATCCCTTTGAGTCACCGGGGTGCTACAACGTTCACATAATCCTTCACCTACTACCTGCTCATTAGCCAGTACAGTCTGACATCTAGGGCACCAGTTAACCGGCGCCTTACCTCGATAAGCCAATCCAGCATGGTAAAGCTTCAAGAAGAACCACTGTGTCCATCTATAATATTCAGGAAGGCAGGTAATTGCCTCACGCTTCCAATCATAGATTGCTCCTATGCTTCTTAACTGGCGACGCATATTTTCAATGTTCTTCATCGTCCATGTATAAGGATGGATGCCATGGCTGATAGCGGCATTCTCGGCTGGAAGGCCGAAAGCGTCAAACCCCATCGGGTGAAGCACATTATAACCCTGCATCCTTTTAAACCGGGCATGAACATCCGAAGGCGCCATAGCATACCAATGTCCGATATGAAGGTCCCCCGAGGTATAGGGAAGCATGGTCAGGGCATAAAATTTAGGGCGGTCGCTTTCCTCCCTTACCTCATAAATGCCATCATCCGCCCATCTCTTCTGCCACTTCTTCTCAATTTCCTGAGGATTGTATCCGAACAAAGCCATATGGCGATAAAGTTTAGCCCATTTTACCGACAAGTTAAAGAGC